>NZ_JAWOTE010000007.1:0-203617 GCF_033338695.1 Vibrio sp. Vb1166
ACACTAGCTCAGTTGGTAGAGCGCAACCTTGCCAAGGTTGAGGTCACGAGTTCGAACCTCGTGTGTCGCTCCAAATTATTCAGATATGGCCATGGCGGTATCTCGATGCCAAGTGCATCAACTTAAAACCAGCGAAAGCTGGTTTTTTTGTATCTGAAGACTGATAAATTCACACCATCTCTTTTTCATTACCTGTGAGCTTAGCAACCCCATCTCTGTCACGAGTTTCTGATATTAAGTGTGACCCGATGCTTCGCACCTCAGCCAATTTCAGTTTACAATACGGGCTTCCAAAGGATTTGACGAAGACGCATGAGAAATACCGACGATTACATCATTTTCTATCACTTGATCGAGCAAGGTTCATTCAGTGCTGCCGCTAGACATATGTCACTGACTAAATCGGTCGTCAGTAAACGCATTGCCAAGCTTGAACAAGAGCTTGGTGTACAGCTTCTCTACCGAACAACGCGAACGCTAACGTTGACTGAAGCAGGACGAGCGTTTTTTACTCATGCAAAAGCGGTTTATCAAGCAGTGGCAACGGCGGAAGAATCCATTGTGGGTTTAGGTAAAAACTTATCTGGACACATTAAAATTTCGGTGCCTACTATCTCTGGTGAATTAATTCTTCCTCAAGTGATTAATGAATTTAATCAGAAATACCCAGACATCAATATCGATATGGATCTAGATAATCGTTTCGTCGATATCATGAATGAACGTTTTGATTTGGCAATTAGAACGGGTGTGTTGCCAGATTCTAGTCTGATTGCAAGAAAGCTGGTGGATGCGAATTGGATCATTTGCGCGTCACCCCAATACCTAGCTAAACATGGCATACCTAAACAACCTCAAGCCTTGGCTAAACACAATTGTTTAGTCTATTCCTACCAAGAAACCGGAGCGCATGAGTGGGCGTTTAAAGATGGAGACGAGGTATATCAAATCACCGTCGACGGTAACCTCTGTACCAACAATTCTTCTGTATTGAGAAATGTAGCGCTGTTAGGGCTGGGAATCATCTATGTACCGCGTGTATTGGTTTATGAAGACTTAAAACAAGGCAGTCTGATTCAGTTATTTAAAGACGAAACAGCCAAATGTTTGGGTATTTATGCGGTGTATCCCTACACTCGTCAGCAACCAGAAAAAATTAAGATTTTTATCGATCATCTATACTCAAGCTTTCAAAGTCAAAACCATCGATTTTAAGCCAATAACTCAACACCGATCGTTATATTGGTGTTGAGCTTATGTTTCCATCTTCATTTCTAAGAATCCTCTTAAATTTAGGGGCTTACGCTTCTCCTCGTTTTCTTCACTAATATTGATAACGAGATACCCCGCACAACTGTTAACAAATGGTTTTGCTATTGTTTCTTTTAAGAAACGGTCTGTTTCTTACGTTAAATTTCTCAAATGTGAAAGATAAGTGACAGAAAAATAAAGAATTATTTTGTTTGTTGTTTATTGATTACGTATTGCTCGCCCGTCTGACATAGACGCAGAGAAATGGACTGCTTATAGTGGCTCAAACGCTATGCCTGCCGCTAAGCGGTGTTGTGAGCGAAGTACAATAACTAGAGATACGGATATGAAACAAAAGCAGCTGATTGAAGAATTTAAAACCATCGTTGGGGAAGAAAATGTTCTAACCGACGAGGTTAAAACGAAATATTACCGCTCGGGGTTTCGTTCGGGTAGTGGTAATGCGCTTGCTATCGTGTTTCCTAACACTCTTCTAGAACAATGGAAGATTATTAAACAGTGTGTTGAAGCAAACTGCATCATTATCATGCAGGCGGCTAAAACAGGTTTAACAGAGGGCTCGGCTCCGAGTGGTAATGATTATGATCGCGATGTGGTTGTGGTCAATATTACCAAAATCAAGAAGATTCACTTATTAGATGGTGGTAAGCAGGCGGTTTGCTTGCCTGGTGCGAGCTTACACTCTTTGGAGAAAGAGTTGAAGGCAGTGAACCGAGCACCGCATTCTATCATCGGCTCTTCATCCCTAGGTGCCACTGTGGTTGGTGGTATCGCTAATAACTCAGGCGGTGCGCTAGTTAAGCGTGGTCCTGCTTATACGGAACTGGCGATCTATGCGCAGGTGGATAAGCAAGGCCAGTTACATTTGGTGAACCACCTTGGTATTGAAGGATTAGGTGAAACGCCAGAAGAAATTCTAACAAACCTGCAAGAAGGGAACTTTGACCCAGCGAAGATCATTCATGATGAGCGAATGGCATCAGACAAAGAATACGATGAACGTGTTCGAGACGTGACTTCTGACATTCCTTCTCGCTTTAATGCCGATGAACGCCGATTATTTGAAGCCAGTGGCTGTGCTGGCAAGTTGGGTGTTTTTGCCGTTCGGGTTGACAGCTACCCAGTACCCGAAAAAGAGCAGGTTTTTTACCTTGGCACCAATGACCCTGCGAAACTAACGAAGTTGCGAAAAGACTTCTTATCTACGTTTGATGACTTGCCTGAGATGGGAGAATACTTGCATCGAGATATCTTCAACATGGCAGAGAAGTACGGCAAGGATGTGTTCTTATCAATCGATTTGTTAGGCACAGATAAGCTGCCAAAAATGTTCGCACTTAAAGCTAAGGTAGAAAACTTCTTAGAGCGCATCCCGTTTGTCAGTAAATATCTGCCAGACACCATTCTGTACTACGCGAGCAAGTTGTTCCCACAACATTTACCAGAGCGAATGCTGGATTTCCGTGACAAGTATGAGCATCACCTGGTATTGAAAATGAGTGATGGTGGTATTGCTGAAGCACAAAAATACCTCAAAGAAGTTTGGGCTGTTGAAGACGACTGTGATTTCTTCGAGTGTACGCCGGAAGAAGGTAAAAAAGCTTATTTACATCGCTTTGCAGCAGCAGGTGCAGCAATTCGTTACGAGACGATTCACCGAAAAGACGTAGAAGACATCGTTGCACTTGATATTGCATTGCGACGTAATGATGAAGAGTGGCTAGAAACTTTGCCTGAAGAGGTGAGTAAGAACCTTGTTCAAGCGCTCTATTATGGTCACTTTGTGTGTTACGTCTTCCATCAAGATTACATTTTCAAAAAAGGGACTGACACGAAGTTGATGAAAAAGCTGATGCTAGAGCACCTCAATAGCCGTGGTGCCAAATACCCAGCAGAACATAACGTGGGTCACTTGTATGAAGCCGAAAACTCGTTGCAGAAGTTTTACCACGAATTAGACCCAACCAATACCTTTAACCCTGGTATTGGTAAAATGGACAAATATAAGCGCAATTGTAACTGCTGTGCGTGATGTGCTGTCTCACCATGATTAATAATCGTTGTTCATCGTTAAAATGATGAGCATAAGATAAGCCCTGATGACACTCGTGACATCAGGGCTTTGTGTTTTGGGTCTTTTTATTGATGACTGGTATCGGCGTTGAAACAGCGACTAAAGAGCACGTACTGCAGCGGCGGCGATGATGCCTGCTGCGATTGCGGGTAGAGGCTTTTTCACGATGAACATGACAACGGCAGTAGAAAACAGTGCTGCTCTAGCACCGTTATCACCCTCTACTGCTAGCGGAGCTAAAAGGGCAACCAATACGGAGCCTGACATCGCAGTAATGAAACGTTGAACCCGTTCGCTAATTGGAATGAATGACATAACATACACTCCGCCCCAGCGGGTTATGAGCGTGACTAACGCCATAGCGATAATGATAAGCAGTGTGCCACCTAAGGTTGTTTCGATGTTCATGCTTTCTTCTCCTTCCAACAAGCACCCAAGACTCCGCCAGTAATGGCGCCAACCACTACGTGGCTATTCTCTGGCAAATACCAATACGCCAACATAGAAGAGGCTGCTGCTATGGCCCAAATAGCAAAGATTCTTAAGTCTTTCGGCCCGGCCACCACCATAGACAGCAGGAAGCATCCCATAACCATATCGAGCCCTAGGCCCACCGGATCTTTGATTGCGCTACCAAAATAAATGCCGATCCAGGTGCCCACAATCCAAAAAGACCACATCGCTAAGCCGCCACCAACAAGCAAGCCAAAGCCTGGTTCTTTTCTACCAAATGCATTGAGTGCCATTGCCCAGTTAGCGTCTGATGCTACCAGCATTACACCGTAACGTTTTGTTGGTGGGAGTTGTCGTAACCATGGATAAAGTGTAGCTCCCATCAAGAGGTGACGAGCATTAATAGCAAATACAGTAATAAGAACTGGAATGAGAGGGACTTCTGCTCCCCACATTTCTAACGTGGCAAATTGTGAAGCACCGGCGAAGACCAGTGTGCTCATCAACATAGTGGGAAATACATCTAGTCCAGTCTGTACCGCAGCAACACCGAAAGCGAGGCCAAATATGACCACGAACATAGAGAGGGGTAAAAGTTGGGTGAAGCCGTTCCAGACGTCAAGCCGATTAAATTCGTGCAACTCAGTGGAGGAGCGTTGAAGATGTTGAGTATTTTCTGTCATAGAGATACCTAGCTAGCAGGCAAAGGGGCAGTGCCATACGAGTGTGTTTGTTATTCTTTTGTAAACTTCATGTTTAACATCAATTGGAGGGGCTTTCAAACTCTAAGTGCTATATAAAATTGAGCCATCCAAGCGGCTTTAAGAAACAGAGTGTAGAGAGTCGCGCTTGGTAGTGCTAAAGGAGAATAAAACAACAGAAATAGTAAGCTCTGTTTAATTGATAACATCACGAGCTAGTACAGATTAGTAAATAAGAAAGAAAGCGAGCACGAGGCTCGCTTTTTCGCTCTGTTACGAATAACTGAATAGGTTTATTTTACGTAGACACGAGGGTTCGCGCTTCCCCAAACCGTGTATAGTTCAGGGAAGATGACTTCTGCGTGTTTTTCCATCTCAGTAGCTGAAATCGTTTTGCCTTGTTGGGAGCCAAACAAAACAACTTCAGAACCAGGCTCAACATCTTTGATACCTGTAACATCTACCATAGTAGTGTTCATTGAAGCAACGCCCGCAACTTTTGCACGTTGGCCATTGATCAGAACTTCTGCCGTATTCCCCATTTTTCGTGGATAACCATCAGAGTAACCAACAGGAATGTTCGCCATTAAGCTTTCTTTGCTTGTTGTGTAGCTGCTGTCGTAACCGACTGTGCTATTTTTTGGCAGGTGGTGAACGGATGCCACGCGTGTTTTGAAAGACACGATAGAAGGGTACTCAGGGTTAGTTGGTAAGTCTCCGTATAAAACGCCACCAGGACGAACCATATCAAGCTGCGCCTCAGGAACATTAAGCGCGGTGTAAGAGTTTGCTACGTGCAGTAAAATGTTGTCGCGTTTTAGATTCGCTTCTTTAATCAGCCATGCAGAACTGTCTTTGAATGAAGCTAACTTTTGGCGCACGTCGTCTGCATTGTAGTTAGGGAAATGAGTCATGATACCAACAATATTTACGCCAGCTTGTTGAGCGATTTTTAGCGCTTCTTTCTTGCCCGCTTCTGTCGTCATATCAACACCATTACGTCCCATACCACCGTCGTTCAGAGCAAGGTGAACTTTGATTTCTTTACCAGCTTTCTCGGCTAGTTTAGACAGTGCTTTAGCTTGCTCTGCTGTGCCTATCAACTCTTCGACATTTAGGTTGATTGCGGCTTCAATCTCGCCAATATCCGCTGAGCGTACACGCATAAGTTGGCCTTTAAAGCCACTGTCGCGAACAGTTTGTGCTTCGGCGTTACTTGCAACGGCAACGCAAGGAATTTGTTGCTCGATAATAGTCGGCATCAGGCCTGCGATACCATTGCCGTATGCGTCGGCTTTCATCACGGCACAAATTTTCGTTTTGCCATCCATGTGCGATTTAAACTGCTCAATATTATCGCGGAACTGACCTAAGTTTATTTCTAGCCAAGCGTTAGCACCTTGAACTTGCTCTGCTTTTGCTGCTGTATTGCTAATTTGAAGAGGAGCAGCAGTAGCTTGCATTACAGGAACCGCGATTGCAGCAGCGATAGTCAGTGATAGTAAGGTTTTATTTAAGCGCATAAAGTCTCCGTACGCGTTTTTTGTATTGGTTATGTTATTGAGTACTTGGGGAAAGTACCTGACGAAGTAAAACGCTCCAAGTGGTGCTTTGGAGCGTTTATTAAGATAGTGATTTAATATATACCTAAATATACCTCAGTGATGACATTCAATTTAAGCAAATCGGGATTGATTTGATATCTACTAAGGTACCCACTGAGTTTAACTCAGTTTAAAGCGGCTCATTACATCTTTAAGAGAAATGGATAGTTGGCTTAGTTCGCGGCACGCCTGTGCGGTTTGCTCCGAGCCTTGCGAGACCTCTTGAGATGCTAAATGTATGTTTTCAATGCTGCGGTTAAGCTCTTCCGCAACAGAGTCTTGCTGGTTACAAGCCGTGGCGATTTGGGTACCCATGTCTGAGATGTCCGAAATCGAATGCTCAATGTCGCTCATCAGCTGTTTTGATTGAATGCCTTGTTCTGCACATTCTGAGATACTGGTTCTAGAAAGTTCAGTGGCTGATTTTGCGTCTTTTGCAAGTGATTGTAGCTGCTCAATGATCGAAGTGATTTCACTCGTTGAATCTTGCGTACGGCCAGCAAGAGTTCGAACTTCGTCTGCAACGACGGCAAAGCCACGACCAGACTCACCAGCACGCGCCGCTTCAATGGCTGCATTAAGTGCAAGTAGGTTGGTTTGATCGGCGATGTCGCGGATAACATCCACGATCACGTTAATTTTATTCGATTGCTGTTCAAGCTCAGCTACGGTATCGCCTGCAGCGCCAATTACGTTTGAAACTTCTTGAATCGCGTCAACCATACCTTGGGTTTCACGAACACCGTGTTGTGTGCGGCGGTTTGCTTCGTTAGCTTGGTTCGCTGAGTCTTCAGTGTTACGAGCAACATCGGCTACGGCCGCTTTCATTTCTGTCATTGCTGTTGCGATGTGCGTAATTTGCAGCTGTTGATCTTTCATACCAGACGCAGAAATATCGGAGATTTGGTTCATCTCTTCGACAGCGCTGCTTAACTGAGTAACTGCAGCAATCACGTTATCGATAACTTGGCGTAAGTCATCTTGCATCTTAGTGGTCGCGTCTGCCAGTTCACCAAGCTCATCATTGCCGATTGCTTTACGGTCAATGTCACTTGATAGATCACCTGTTGCGATGGCATTTGCTTGCTCAACAACAAGTTTAAGTGGGCCACAAATTAGGCGAGTCAGCACGTATGTCATGCCTACCATGATCAGTAGAATAATCACGTTACTTGCAATTGAAGAATTACTCAATCCATTTACAGAGGACAGGATATGAGTTTTGTTGCTGTCCATAGCTTCTTTAAGGAGACGGATTAGTTCGCCTAACTCTGAGTCAACCGCTTCGAAAGCAGACAAAGAGTTCGCCAAAATAGGGTGGGCCTTGCTTTTGTCGTTAGCTAGCATCGCTTCATTGTACTGGTCCATAGTAACCAAGTACTTTTTCCACTGACGCATAAGACGCTGGTAAGTTTGCTGCTCTTCGCCAGGCCAGATAGTTTCACCGTAAGCGTTGAGCTCTCTAGTGATCTTTTCGCGTTCTCTAATATTGTTAGAAATTTTAGTTTTGACTTGGTCTGCGTCTTCATAAGTGTACGCAGCAAATTGAGCTCGGCGCCAGCGAGACAAGTGATCTCGAATCGAATCGACCCTTTCCATTGCAGGAAGCGTATCGTCGGTATAGTTTAAAAGCTCAGATTTGATGCTTTTGAGCTCTGTAGATAAAAATACGCCAAATGCAATGTTGACGATGGCAATGAGTAAAAACGATAGCGATATCTTTTTCGCTATAGAAAGATTCTTGATAGACATTAGTGATATACCTTGTTTTTCTTATGTTGTGTCGCCAAAGTAAACCACATCCTTATATGTGATATATGTCCATTAAATTACTGCAACTCGTGTAACGTACCATTATTTATTGATATTTTCGATAATGAATTGAGCTTTATTTGAAAATAAAAAAAGTCAATGATTTTATAAAGGTACGACCACATTCGATATAAAGTTATCGGTAACAAAATATGATGTTCTGTACGCAGTCGTGCCAAGAGTAGGGAATCAAATTGTTACAGATGTTACAGCGGTGAAAAGATCAGCGTTCATAGCTGATAGTCGCGTGTTTACCTCGAAGCAGTGTCGGGCACTAGTATGCGTATGACTTTATAGCTAATGAAAGGGAACGGGTGCTTATTGGTCTAATTGAATGCCAAATATACTAGGCAGATCGCTTTTTAAGCACTTAAATCAAAAAGATAAAATTTATTGTTGACCAGATAAATTAATCCGTTAAAGTACGCCTCGTTCTCACGGCAAAGGTCGCTGAGATAGATGGTGTCTAACCCATCGCATGATTGCGTTGCCCTGGTGGTGGAATTGGTAGACACAAGGGATTTAAAATCCCTCGGCGTTCGCGCTGTGCCGGTTCAAGTCCGGCCCGGGGCACCATCAAAATCTTTGGTGACAGAGATAAAAAATCAGAAAGGCGCCTTGGCAGAGTGGCTATGCAGCGGATTGCAAATCCGTGGACCTCGGTTCGACTCCGGGAGGCGCCTCCACTATTTCGAAAGCCAGTCTTAAATGACTGGCTTTTTTCGTTTTTAGTCCGCCTTTTCGTAACCCTTCGCGCTTTCCTAAAGTCTCCCATGTTTTGATCACCATTCAATATTTTTAATGCGCTAATCATTGATTTTATAAATGTTAGACAACTCAATAATTGTATAGTGTGATTGGTGATAGTTTCTCTTCGATTGTAATCCGAACTTTTTGTATTACAGGCAGCAACCTAGCTAGCGTCATAGTTAGTATCGCTTGGTGCGTATATGCAGAAAGGAGGATTCTAGTCCTTAACGTGAGAGAAAAATAATGAAAACATTCAACCTTAAACCTACACTTTTACCCTTAACTTTGCTGCTCAGTTCGCCTGTAATGGCGGCACAAAATGGCACCATGATGCAGTATTTCCATTGGTATGTGCCAAATGACGGTGCACTCTGGACACAAGTTGAAAACAACGCGTCGGCACTATCTGATAACGGCTTTACTGCGTTATGGTTACCACCCGCCTATAAAGGTGCTGGTGGTAGCAACGACGTCGGTTATGGCGTTTATGATATGTACGATTTGGGAGAGTTTGATCAAAAAGGTTCGGTGCGCACCAAGTATGGCACCAAAGATCAGTACCTAAGCGCCATCAATGCTGCCCATAAAAACAATATCCAGATTTATGGCGATGTGGTGTTCAACCATCGCGGTGGTGCGGATGGAAAGTCTTGGGTTGATACCAAGCGAGTAGATTGGAACAACCGAAATATTGAACTTGGTGATAAATGGATTGAAGCGTGGGTAGAGTTTGATTTCCCTGGGCGCAACGACAAGTACTCAAACTTTCATTGGACGTGGTACCACTTTGATGGCGTGGATTGGGACGATGCTGGCGAAGAAAAAGCTATCTTCAAATTCAAAGGTGAGGGTAAGGCATGGGATTGGGAAGTTAGCTCGGAAAAAGGCAACTACGATTACCTTATGTACGCTGATCTAGACATGGATCACCCTGAAGTGAAGCAAGAGCTGAAAGACTGGGGCGAGTGGTATATCAACATGACGGGTGTGGATGGGTTTAGAATGGACGCGGTGAAGCACATCAAATATCAATACCTGCAAGAATGGATTGATCACCTACGTTGGAAAACAGGGAAAGAACTATTCACGGTCGGAGAGTACTGGAACTACGATGTTAATCAGTTGCATAACTTTATCACCAAAACTTCTGGCAGCATGTCTCTATTCGACGCACCGTTACATATGAACTTCTACAATGCGTCTAAATCGGGTGGTAGCTACGATATGCGTCAAATCATGGATGGTACGCTGATGAAGGACAATTCAGTCAAAGCGGTAACCTTAGTAGAAAACCATGACACTCAACCTTTGCAGGCTTTGGAGTCGACGGTTGATTGGTGGTTTAAGCCGCTCGCTTACGCGTTTATCTTATTGCGTGAAGAAGGCTATCCATCCGTGTTTTATGCAGATTACTACGGCGCGCAGTACAGTGATAAAGGGCATGACATCAATATGGTCAAAGTGCCTTACATTGAAGAGCTAGTAACACTGCGTAAAGATTATGCGTATGGCAAACAACATTCTTATCTCGACCACTGGGACGTAATTGGTTGGACTCGAGAAGGTGATGCAAAGCATCCACATTCAATGGCCGTGATCATGAGTGATGGACCTGGCGGCTCGAAGTGGATGTATACGGGTAAACCAAGTGCTCGCTACGTAGACAAGTTGGGTCTCCGAACTGAAGAAGTTTGGACTGATGCGAATGGTTGGGCTGAGTTCCCAGTAAACGGCGGATCTGTCTCGGTTTGGGTTGGCGTTGAATAATCCATTCCTGTGATTTTGATACAGAGTAGGCAATTCTTGATAAAACTCTTCAATGAATCAATGTGTTATTTGATATTCATTCGACAAATGAGTAACTTATAGTTGAGCATAATCTAGAGGAAGATAAAGAATGGAATCTATTGCTGATGTATTGGTTGTGGCTATTGTGTTCGGTGCCATATTTGGGGGCGGGATAATAAAGTTAATCTTGAACCATCGTAAAGAAGTAAGAGCGTTGGAGATATCTGAACGTAATACGATGAGCCGAGAAGAACAAGATAACCTTAACAAGCAAATTGGTGACTTGAAGCGACGTGTTGAAGTGTTAGAGCGAATTGTCACAGATAACAAATATCAACTTGAAAAAGAAATCGCCTCTCTGTAGATCACCACTTAATCGTAAAGCCGGCGAAGTCCGGCTTTTTGGTGTCTGTACGTCATACCTTTCGGATGTTTAACTCAGCGTTCATCAAAAAAGTCTTTGTCGCGAATGTATTTACTCATAAAGTGATAAGAGAACGGTCGCATTAACCAACTAAATAAGGAGCGCCCAAGCCGTATGAGCGTTGGGGTGTTCTCGTATATTCTCCCGTTATATAACCATAGCATTTTGCCTACATGCCAATACAAAAAAGGTACGGGCGGCATAAAGGTCACGATGTCGATGTCGCAACAAATCCTGTATGTTTTGTGCCCCAAACGGTAGCGTTTCTTAAACGTCCAATCTCCGACAGCGGGCTGTCCGAAAGTGACCACGCGTTTAATGCTTTTGGGGTATTTTTTCTCAATATAGTCAGCAAAAACACTGCCAATCGCGCCACCTGAAGAGTGGCCAGTAATAGTGATTCTTTTTCCCCTGAGAATAAGTGGTACAACGATACCTTCGAGGCGTTCGATCACGGTCAACCCTAACCGATCTTCATTCCGGCTCGGTAAACTTTCTTGGAACAACAGATGATAGAAACCCGCGTGAATGCGATAGTTTAGTCCCAACCTTCGACAGCTTCTCGTCCACATCGCGAAGTTCAACAACCAATCACTGATACTGTGTGAGCCTTTAATCACTACGACCACTTCACTCTGTTTTTTACTCCAGAGCACGCGAATCATAATCTTACCGTGTTCATTTCTAATGACTCGTTGCCCATTAGGATCGAATCCATATTGAGTTTGTCTGAAGACGCGAGGGTAGGCGAGATTACAAAGCACCGCATAGCGCTCGTATTGGTATCGTTTTAATGGTTTCACGTTATCTTTCTTAATGGAGCCCAACGATTGACTGTAATTAATGAATATTAAGAATACGTGAACCTTGATTTAGGGTCGGTAGAGATTTTGTGTATTGGAATCGCGAATGAAAGACTCAAACTGGCTTAAATGCGTCAAGATGGTTTGGCGAGAGAGTTCATGATGTTCGCTAAGCACGTTAATTAGCTTTTTCAAAGCCTTACGATCTTGTTTATTGAGATTTGCTGTTTCTTTGAGTTGTGCGAAAAATTCAATTTGACTTGAAGTGTCGTTAAAGTCACCGAGCTTGTCTTGCAATAGTTTTAGTTGTTTCACGTTGTTTTTGTGCTGTTGGGAAGGATAGAGCGTGGAAAATCCTTCTAACAAATAACGAAGCGCTTTGCACTTTATCCGCATCGAATGAATCACGCTGTCACGACTTTTGTCCGAGATTTTGCGTCGTGCTTTATCAACTTTTTTAAATTGAACGGAGATTTTTTGGCTTGCGAAAAGTAACGCAGGTACGTTGCTATCCACTGGTTCGTGTTGCGTACTTCGCAACATACTATTCCTGATCAAAGTGCAGTGCGTTGTGTATTCTTGTGTATCTAGCCAACGCGTAACTTTTGCTTGTTCGTAAGCACGTTCAGATTCTATAAAGCAAAAAAGTTGCTCAAGAGACGATTTGTGATTTGGGAGCATTTCAATGTATTGGTTTTTGTCCAAGATAAATACGTCCAAATCACGCAGCTTATTTGTTTTCTTCATCATTATTCTTAAATGAGGTTTCAAAATACGCTGTTCAAAAGGAGGGATCAGTTCGCGAAGTAGTGAGCATAGTGAGCGTATGCGCCTCAGTGTGACGCGATATTGGTGTGTATATTCAGGATCCAAGTCGTCGATGACTCCCTGCTCCAGAGAGCGTGCATAATCAAATTCAGTAAGGAAGAAGTGGGGCACTACGAAGTCGAGTTCGGAGTCGGCATGTAAGGGTAAGTGAAATGATGGTTTTCGAAACATGATGAGCGCTATTTTGTTCTCTGAAATACACGTTAAGTTTATACCCATACTGTTAACTTGCGCGATTTGTTGGCTCTTCATTGATATAAAATGAGAAGGTTAAAAGGCACGAAAGCAAAGCGTATTGATGATCAAATAAGCAAAATGATCGCCCTTTGTTCGTTAGAGTCGTCTTTTTAACCATTTGAATAAAAAAGACTAATTTTTTGTTGACCAGATAAATTAATCCGTTAAAGTACGCCTCGTTCTCACGGCAAAGGTCGCGAGATAGATGGTGTCTAACCCATCGCATGATTGCGTTGCCCTGGTGGTGGAATTGGTAGACACAAGGGATTTAAAATCCCTCGGCGTTCGCGCTGTGCCGGTTCAAGTCCGGCCCGGGGCACCATCAAAATCTTTGGTGACAGAGATAAAAAATCAGAAAGGCGCCTTGGCAGAGTGGCTATGCAGCGGATTGCAAATCCGTGGACCTCGGTTCGACTCCGGGAGGCGCCTCCATTCTTTTACTTGTCCATGAGTTCCGATAGTAACCTGTAGGATCTCAACTTCTCAGATTGTTCAAACACCATCGTGTTTACCATAATTTCATCTGCCCCAGTGCGTTCCAAAAGTTTCTCAATTTTCTGTCTTACATATGTTTGATCACCATGGATAGATTCACGTAATTGAGTTTCAACGTGAAGCTTTTCCTGTGCTGACCATAGTGGTGCCATACTTTTCACTGGTGCGCGAAGTTTTTCGCGATTGCCGCGAATCATTTTTAAGAATTTTTGCTTCTCTGTTGTTGCGAGAAAATCTGCATGTGACTGAGTATCCGCTACGATAACGTTGGCACAAATCATCACATAGGGTTGAGCTAAATGCTCGGATGGGACAAACTCATCTCGATAAAAGTTTAGAGCACGAGACATTGCATCTGGAGCAAAGTGTGCAGCAAATGCGAAAGGTAAGCCTCTCTTAGCTGCTAAACGTGCGCTGTATGTACTCGACCCCAGAAGCCAAATCGGCAGAGATGTGTTGTTACCTGGATAAGCCGCGACTGGTTGATTTCGAGATACGGGACCAAGAAAGAAATTAAGTTCCTCCAACAGCTCTTCAAAGTCAGGATCCATATGCTCTGGTTCCCGCCTTAATGCATGCATTGTTTGGTAGTCGGTGCCTGGTGCGCGTCCTAATCCGAGGTCAATACGACCAGGGTATAATGCCTCTAACGTTCCGAATTGCTCTGCAATAACTAGTGGTGCATGGTTAGGTAACATGATTCCACCTGATCCTAAACGGATCGAGTTCGTGTGCGCTCCAATATGACTGAGTAATACACTGGTTGCGGCACTGGCGATGTCGGGCATGTTATGGTGTTCAGCCATCCAAAACCGATGATAGCCCCAGGACTCGATTGATTGAGCTAATTCAACGGAGCGTTCGAACGTTTCGGTGAAGTTTGTTCCGTCGGACACGGGTGCCAAATCCAGAACAGATAAACGAGGAAAAGACATAGGATAGTTATAGCCTGTTAATGAATCTTAACTATCATATGGTGGTGAAAGTTGACGTTTAAAAGGGGAGGATTAACCATTCACAATGGATTATTTTTCTTCAATGCCTGGAGAGCGTTTAGCTTACGAGTTTAGCTTTTGCTATGTGATAAAAGCGGCTTTATTACTGTAAGTGGCCACAGTGGTCGATGTCGTTGAATATTCGCATGTAGAACGTTTCCACAGCTACTTTAGATTAAAACATAGGCCTCTTTAACAGCGAACTGCTGTTGTCGACAATAGTGAACGAGCTAGCTTTAGAACGTTTTGACTGATACATAGACTTGTCTGCCGCTGTTAATAATTCATGTACATTCGACCCATGCTCAGGATAGAGTGCAATACCAATGCTAGCTCCGACGCATAACTCTTTACCTTTAAAATGAATTACTTTTTCTATTTCTTGGATATAGCGTAGTGCACATGCAGACAGAGACGTACCTGTTGTGTGTGAACGATGAATAATAATAAATTCATCTCCACCAAAGCGGCCTACCATGTCTGATTCGTCGATAATACTTGATAATCTACTAGCTACAGATTTTAACACTGCATCACCTGCCTCATGGCCATGGCTATCGTTAATATCCTTAAATAAATTTAAATCTATAAAAAACAAACTAAAACTATTCTCACTGCCTCTGAAATTACGCGTAAGCTGGATCAAATGTTTTTCTATTGCTCGACGATTGTAGATATTAGTTAAGGAGTCGTGCTCAGACAAAAATACCAAACTTTCTTTTTGACGATTTAGAACTGAAGTTTGATTCTCTACTTCTTCTTTAAGTTTTGATTTTGATATTGTTGTGTGGTTTAACAATGCCGCCATTTTATTGAAGTAACAAGACAGATTTTCAAATTCCGTGAATTGATTTTCTGAAGGGATTTTATAGTCAAAATTTGACCTGCTTAATTGTTTTATTCCATTTATAAACCTTTGAAAGCTTCTCTTGAACTTTATTTTTATATAAAAGCATAATAGCATAACAACCAGAGAGATAAAAATAATACCTGCTTGAGTGTAATAATTTAAATTTTGTAGTTTTGTAGACTTATTATTAAGTATTTTTTTATAAATATATATTATTTCATTATTCATATCCTGGGATACAATGTTTATTCTGGATTGTATGACAGGATTTGATTTATTATAATTTACGACTGAATCATAATGGCGATCTTTGTCTAGTAAATGATTATTTTCGTATTGAACTAAAAAATACAGTTCGAGATTCATTTTTTTTAGGTCTTTAGTAAGGTATAAAACATCTTCATTTTGAGATAATAATTCGTTTAATTTGTTATGAGAAATCATGAATTGTGTGAAATTGTTTTTTCCCCTATTTTGAGTGTAAGCCCAAAGATAACTACTTAATGACTCTAATGATATTTGTATGTCCATTATTTGGTTTAATTGTTTCTTGGCTTTATAATCTTCTATTTTTATGAAGCTTATGTATACTATAACGCTGATACATAGTATTACGCTTAGACTGAATAGTGATGCTAAATAGTGGTTTAACGAACGATGCATTTTAATCTAGACCATCAAAATATGAATTGATATAGTTTTCTTTAAATATTTTTCTGTAATTTGGAATCTGTCCTTCTACATAGTTTTGTTTTAATGCCCAATTAGCTTCTGATTGTAATGTAAATAATAAAGAATTCGTTAAATTTAATCGAAAGTTATAATCATCCCAACTCCAAGATATTTCTTCAACTGTTGTGTTAAGTTTTTGTGATAGTATTTTCATTGTTAAATGAGGGTTTTTATCCATCCAGTTAATTGAGTGATGAAGTGACTTTATTATTTTCATTACTTCTTGATCTGATTTTTCAATGTGTATTTCTTTTGATACAAGCAAAAAGTAAAGTTTATACACGCCAATAATTCCTATGTTCTTTACTTCTTCATTTATTCTATTCTTGGCCATAAATCCGTATGGCTCCCAAGTAGATATTGCATCGACGTTTCCTTGCATTAAATGATTTATAATAACCTGCGTTGTTGATGATATTTTTTCTACTTTTTCTAAATCAATGTCATTTACCTGTAGCAACAAGTCTAAGTAATATTCGCTAGCGCTCTTTTTTATTACACCAACCTTTTTTCCTGGTAATTTATCTATACTTTCTATGCCAGACCGCTTTTTAGTTAGCAGCTTAATATCATTCGTAGAAGATGCAAAAGAAGTGATTAATGCTAAATCTTTGTATTCAAAGCTTTTAAACATCAGTACGCTTTCAGAAAAAGTGGCGTAATTAACATGGTTTTCTAGAAGTAGGTTTGAACATTCGACCCCTCCAAAGCACATGATAAGTTCGACGTTTAAATCGTTTTCTTCAAACGCACCTATGTGCTCTGCAATGATAAAAGGGGCTGACAGAGGCGTCTTAGATATACCGATTGTTGTAGGTTTGTGGATAGCATTTGATACCGTTGTTAACTTTAAATAAGCAACTACTAATGCAGAAAGAACTAAAATTATGATAACTGTAGAAATCTGTTTTGTATCCATCAAAAACAACTCCCTTCATAATAGTAGTAATTAATCTATCAGTTAAATGAGTGTAGTTGCTTATTGGGTTGATGCTAGGAGAGGAGGGGATTTATTTGTATCGTGCCAAATTTATGAGTACCTAGGGGTAATTTCGGTAACTGGCTTAGATATAAAGAATTTATCTTTAGTTAGTTCAAGTTGTAGCAAATGACTGATTTCATAACATGATGATTTATGGAGAGATATCAACTTTTTAAGTTGAAAAATTGTACTCCATTTTTGCCATTTTTCTTTATCTCATACATTGCGTGATCGGCTTTTTGATACACTTCATTAAACGGTTGCTTTCCTTTGTTAAAGAGACAAACACCGATACTCATTCCTATCGTTACTTTATGTAAGTCTTGATTTATCGCTGGAATGATTGAATCTAAGAGTTGATTGCAAAGTTGGGATATTTCCTCTCGACTTGAATGCCAGTTTAAGATAACAAATTCATCGCCTCCTATGCGTCCAACTTGAGACTTGCTTGACGCAAGCTCTGTTAAGCTATTGGCGATATTGATGAGGAGGGTGTCGCCAGTATGATGGCCTAGCTGGTCGTTAACTGCTTTAAAATTATCTATATCAACAAACACTAAAGCAGACTGCTGAGACGGTTCGGTTTGAGGTTGATGATTAAAGTTTTCCTCAATTGCTTTTCTATTTAACAATCCAGTCAATGGATCACTCGAAGCCAACTTGGCCAGTTGCTGCTCATAACGCTTTTCTTTTGTAATATCGATATGAGTACCCATCATCCGTAGTGGTTCGCCATCAGAACCATACTCGACGATGCGCCCTCGATCGTAGACCCAGCTATCACTGCCGTCTTTATGAATCATGCGATGCACTACCTCATAAAGGTCGGTCTTGCCTGCTAGGTGATCTTCAAATGCACCCACCGCAAGATCATAATCTTCAGGGTGGAGATTGTTTTTCCACGTTTCAACCGTCGCGGTTAACTCATGGGGCTGATAACCTAGCATTTTTCCCCACTGCATATTGAATATCGTCAAAGTACCTGAAGGAATATGCTGCTCCCACAAACACAGTCCATTACTGTCGAGTGCAGCATTCAACTTTTCTTGTAGTCGCGCATTCTTCCGCTTCAGCTCTTCATTTTCTTTTTCTAAGCAGGCAATTAGAGTTAGATATTCTTCCATTTTGCGCATAATTTACGTCGTTTTCGGAGCGACAATATACGAAAAATACTTTGCAATTTCTATGATTGAGCTTGGAGATATAAATATTGAATATGCGGTAAATAATAAAGAATCGGTGATGTTACTTAAGAGCAGTAAAGTAAATGCTTGGAAAACAAAGAAGGAAATAGGGGGTAAGCGAGGGGCTCTCCTGGTGCAAAGTCTTAAATGGAGGCCTTTGCACCGGGACTACTGAGGGTTAGCGGTTTAGTGCACCACAACGCTCAGGTTGGTATGTGATATCGACAATTTCAATTGTCTTCACTTGATTATTTGGCATTGGCCAGTCAAGTTTTTGGCCGACAGACAAACCGATCAGTGCGCTGCCTACGGGTGCAAAAATAGAGATATCATCACTGCTTTTCAGTTCAGAAGGGTAAACCAGTGTCTTTGTCATGGTTCTATCTTCACCTGAAAATTTAAACTCTACAGTCGAGTTCATCGTGACCACGTTATCTGGCATTTGTTCTGGCTCAAGAACTGTTGCTCGGTCGAGCTCTGCTTCTAATTCCACAAGCTCCGCTGCGATGTTTGGCATTTTATCCAACAAAGCCGTGATTCGGTTCATATCTAAGCTTGAGATGTAGATAGAATTGTTTTCTGACATTTTATGACTCCCAAATAAAAGGCCGCCTCACAAAAATGGGACGGCACTCTATATGTCAATTACGGTATCAATCATATGGACGCTATTCCATATGAACTAAACCCGATTTTAGTCTTTATAGTGCGACTTAGCTAGTAAAAAATTTTTGTTGTGAAGCTTGATTTTTCTAAATCTTTCAATCACTTCAGATATTGTTCTCTGATCACCTTGAAACGGTGAAGTCAAGTGAGTGCGTCGTTTAGAAGCAAAACAGGATTTATCGTAGGTGTGCTCGGTTTCGATGGTCAGTCTTACTTCATAAAGCAAAACGGTATAGTCCGTTGCTAGCATGGCTTCGGTTATCTCAGTTTGTTAAAACTACCAATATCCGTTAATAAATTACTTTTTATTTCGCAATAGTCAGATAAATACGTTCATCTACCCCTTTAGGGTAGTTTGAAATTGTAATTGATTTACATCATGTATTAATTTTCTTTCACAATTAACAATGAGCTCTGTGATAAGAACCTAACCCTTAGGAATTATAATGAGCAAGTTGAAGCTAGTAGTCATCGGTAACGGTATGGTAGGGCACCGTTATATTGAAGACTTAGTCGAGAAAGCTGATATGTCTAATATAGACATTACGGTTTTCTGTGAAGAACCTCGTGTCGCATACGACCGTGTGCACCTTTCCTCTTACTTTTCTCACCATACTGCAGATGAACTTTCTTTAGTAAAAGAAGGCTTCTACGAGAAACACGGTATTAACATGCTGATCGGCGAACGCGCGATTAACATCAACCGTGAAAACCGCATTGTTTACTCAAGCACTGGCCGTGAAGTTCAATACGACAAGCTGATTCTTGCTACTGGCTCATTCCCATTTGTTCCACCTATCAAAGGTCACGAAAGCAAAGACTGTTTTGTTTACCGTACTATCGAAGATCTTAAAGCGATCGAAGCGTGTGCGAAGAAGAGCAAATCAGGCGTTGTTGTCGGTGGTGGTCTGCTAGGCCTTGAAGCAGCAGGCGCACTGAAAGCACTGGGTGTAGAAACGCACGTTGTTGAGTTCGCGCCAAAACTAATGGCTGAGCAACTTGACCTGGCTGGTGGTAACCAGCTTCGTCAAAAGATCGAGCGTATGGGCGTGAACGTTCACACCAGCAAAAATACGCTTGAGATTGCGGCAGAAGGCACAAACGCACGCAATGTTATGCGTTTTGCTGACGGTTCAGAGCTAGAAACAGACTTCATCGTATTCTCTGCAGGTATTCGTCCACAAGACAAACTAGCACGTCAAATGGAGCTAGAAGTGGCACCTCGTGGCGGTGTTGCTATTAACGACCATTGTCAGACTTCTGATGAGAACATCTACGCTATCGGTGAATGTGCGTCTTGGAACGAAATGTTCTACGGCCTTGTTGCTCCTGGTTACAAGATGGCGACAGTTGCTGTTGATCACCTACTAGGTAACACAGAAAGCAAATTCGAAGGCGCTGACATGTCTGCGAAGCTGAAACTTCTAGGTGTAAAAGTAGGTTCAATCGGTGACGCGAACGGTCGTACTGAAGGTTGTAAGAGTTACGTTTACCAGAACGAAGAACAAGAAGTCTACAAACGTCTTATCGTTTCTAAAGACAACAAGAAACTGCTTGGCGCGGTTATGGTTGGCGATACGTCTGACTACGGCGACCTGCTTCAACTTATGTTGAACGAAATCGACCTACCAGAACACCCAGATGCGTTGATCCTTCCTGCACACGCAGACGCTGAGAAACCAGCACTAGGTGCAGATGCTCTACCAGAAAGTGCAGTGATCTGCTCTTGTTTCGACGTAACCAAAGGCAAGATCGCACAAGCGGTTGCTGATGGTCACCACACATTGGGCGACATCAAAGCCGTGACGGGCGCGGGTACAGGCTGTGGTGGTTGTATTCCCCTAGTGACGTCTGTTCTAAATGCTGAGCTTGCTAAATCTGGTATCGAAGTGAAGAACGACGTGTGTGAGCACTTTGCATACTCACGCCAAGAGCTGTTCCACCTAATCCGTATTGAAGAGATCAAAACGTTTGATGAGCTTCTAGAGAAATACGGTAAAGGTTACGGCTGTGAAGTTTGTAAACCACTGGCTGGTTCTATCTTGGCTTCTTGCTGGGGTGAGCACATCCTTAAGCCACAACTGGTTAAGCTGCACGACACGAACGATAACTTCCTAGGTAACATCCAAAAAGACGGTACTTACTCTGTTATCCCACGTATGGCGGGTGGTGAAGTAACACCTCAAGCACTGAGTGCACTAGCGAACGTCGCAGCAGAATACAACCTATACACCAAAGTAACCGGTGCTCAACGTATTGGTCTGTTTGGTGCTCAAAAAGACGATCTTCCAGAGATCTGGCGCAAGCTTATCGACGCTGGTTTCGAAACAGGTCAAGCGTACGCAAAAGCACTTCGTATGGCGAAGACATGTGTGGGCTCTACTTGGTGTCGTTACGGTGTTCAAGACTCTGTTGGTCTAGGTTCTTACATCGAGAACCGTTACAAAGGCATTCGTACACCTCATAAGATGAAGTTCGGTGTTTCTGGCTGTACTCGTGAGTGTGCGGAAGCACAAGGTAAAGACCTTGGTATTATCGCGACTGACGCAGGTTGGAACATGTACGTATGTGGTAACGGTGGTATGAAACCTCGTCACGCAGACCTACTTGCAAGTGACCTAGATAAAGAAACGCTAATCAAGTACATCGACCGCTTCATGATGTTCTACATCCGTACTGCTGCGCCACTACAACGCACATCAGTTTGGATGGAAAACATGGAAGGTGGCGTTGACTACCTACGCGAAGTGATTGTTGAAGACAAACTTGGCATCAACGCTCAACTAGAAGCAGACGTAGCGAAGCTTGTCGACGAGTACGAGTGTGAGTGGACTGCGACCATCAACGACGAATCACAACTGACTCGTTTCGCGCACTTCATCAACTCTGACAAGCGCGATGAAAACGTCGTGTTTGTACAAGAGCGTGAACAGCACCGCCCAGCAACCTTCACGGAAAAACACCCTGAAGCGAAAGGCGACATCCTACACGTAGCGATCACTGAAGCATAAGGGAAGGTTGATTATGTCATTTGAAAAGATTTGCCAAATAAGCGACATCGTACCGGGCACGGGTGTTTGTGCACTGGTTGATGGTCAGCAAGTTGCGGTATTCCGCCCAACACAAGCAGAAGAAGTGCTGGCGATCAGCAACACAGACCCGTTCTTCCAATCAAACGTGCTTTCTCGCGGTTTGATCTGTGAGCACCAAGGCGAGCTTTGGGTGGCTAGCCCACTTAAGAAGCAACGCTTTAACCTGACAACAGGTGCGTGCATGGAAGACGAGCGTTTTAGCGTGAAAGCGTACAAAACCCGCGTAACAAACGGCGAAGTAGAAATCTCTGCGTAAGCTTGGTTTTCATTCCCTCCTCTTAGGGGAGGGAATGAACTGAAACCTAGATTTAATAGACAAAGGCTTTCCAAGCATCAACTCAGGGGAACAGGGAAGCGAGGTGTTGTAGACAGCGTTCAGGTGTCAACGGGAAGCCTTTCTCTATTAAATCTTTAACTTTTTAACTTTCAATTTTGGATAAGGACACATTCATGTCTACTGATTTTAAGCCTGCAGAATTCGTGCAAACCATGATCAATGTTGGTGAAGCGAAAACCAATACAAGCACGCGAGATCTTCTGCTTCGCGGTACGATGGCTGGCGTTATTCTTTCGCTTGCGGTGGTGGTTGCTATTACCGCGATTGTACAAACGGGTATCGGTCTTGTAGGAGCACTTGTTTTCCCCGTTGGTTTCGTAATTCTAAGTGTGATGGGGTATGACCTAGTAACCGGTGTTTTTGGTCTAGCGCCTCTGGCTAAGTTTGCTAACCGTCCGGGCATCACTTGGGGTCGTATCTTCCGTTGTTGGGGGCTTGTAGGCTTGGGTAACCTTATCGGTTCTCTGATCGTTGCTTACCTAGTGGCTATCTCTCTAACAGGTAACTTCTCTCTAGAACTGAATGCAGTAGCGAAGAAATTTGTCGCTGTTTCTACCGCACGTAGCCTTGGTTTTGAAAACATGGGTATGGACGGATGGATCACGTGTTTCGTACGCGGCATCTTCTGTAACCTAATGGTATGTCTAGGCGTTATCGGCAACATGACAGCACGTTCAGTATCTGGTCGCGTAGCAATGATGTGGTTCCCAATCTTCATCTTCTTCGCTCTAGTATTCGAGCACACAGTAGTAAACATGTTCCTATTCCCACTAGGTATGATTCTAGGTGCGGATTTTGGTATCGCGACTTGGTTGAACTTCAACCTTATCCCAACCATCCTAGGTAACATTGTTGGTGGTCTAGTAATGACTTGTATTCCACTGTACCTAACTCACGCTAAAACTGCGCCTTCTATCAATGCTGAAGAAGAAGTAAAAGCGCAACCTGCAATGGCTAAATAACCATTAACGGGTAATTCGCTTAATATGGTCCCGCTTCTGGATGGGCGGGACTATTCTCTAACTAGATTTCAATTTTTAACTTTCACTTTCGCGACATATTTTATTGATTTAGCTATAAAAAGTAATAACTCCTTAGAGTGGTTTTAGCCCTAAGTGCATAACGCGAGTGTTACTCTTTATATCTAAATTTTTCGATAGGCGTTGATATGACTACTGCTCACTCATCTTTAAACAGCGGCTTTGTTTCTCTTGTTGGTGCAGGTCCAGGTGATCCTGATTTGCTCACAGTAAAAGGCTTAAAAGCCATTCAAGCGGCTGAAGTTGTTGTATACGACCGTTTGGTGTCGAAAGACATTCTAGAATTGGCTCATGCATCAGCAGAGATGATCTACGTAGGTAAAAAATTAGACTTTCACTGTGTGCCTCAAGATCAAATCAACCAAATCTTGGTGCAGAAAGCACAAGAAGGTAAGCGTGTTGTGCGTCTGAAGGGCGGTGACTCATTTATCTTTGGCCGTGGCGGTGAAGAGTTAGAAGAACTAGCGGAATTTGGTATCAAATACGAAGTGGTTCCGGGTATCACAGCAGCAGCGGGTGCAACGGCTTATGCTGGTATTCCATTAACACACCGCGACCATGCGCAAAGCGTTCAATTCATCACTGGTCACGTACAAAAAGATGGTCGTGAGATTGAGTGGCATTCACTCGCGCAATCCAACAACACGCTTGTGTTCTACATGGGTTTGAAGCAAAGCGGCCACATTATGGATAAGCTGATCACTCACGGCTTAGATCCTGAGATGTCATGCGCCATTATTGAAAACGGTACGCGCCCGGAGCAGCGCGTGTTCCAAGGAAAGTTGAACGAGTTATCGAGCATGGCAGAGCAAGCTGTGAGCCCAGCATTGATTGTGGTTGGTAGCGTTACTCAGCTGCACAACAAATTGGATTGGTTCGCAAAGTAATACTGCCCAGAAGTGACTATATTTTACAGGGGCTTTGTTGCCTCTGCATTTCTTGCTTACGCATAGGCATTTGATCAATGAGGTTGTTGATAAACGGCCAGTCTGTTTCTGCGCCCCAACGGTGCTTTTCTAGACCATCTTTACCAAGCAAAATAGCAGTATGAGAACCTTTTTCGACCGCATAAAGACGAGCTAGCATTTTTAGGTCGAACTCTTCTTTAAGCCAAGCAGGAAAAGTATAACCTTGTTCTGTAATGACCAGTGTGACGACATCTCTGTCTTCCAACTCACACTCATTCATAAGTGTTTCTAGCAAGAATTGTTTGACGTATTCATCATTTTCCGGCGCAAAGTAGAGCACACTTCTATGTGGCCAGTATTTGGAGTGCGCTGGATAACCAAATGCTGTCGATGACAAGATACAAGAAAGCAGTATCACTAGTAACTTTCCGCCCATGACAGTTCCCCTAGAAACCCAAATAACTTTTTATACGTTAAGTTTAGTGGAATTGGCTCATTGTGCTTTTTCCAAAACTGACATAGGGTAGGCAGCAAATAAATTGAGCGTAGAAATAGATGAGTTCGGAAAGCAAACAAAAAATCGCCATTTTGGTTGATGTACAGAATGTGTATTACACCTGTCGCGAAGCGTATCGAAGCAATTTTGATTACAACCAGTTTTGGTATGTCGCCACACAAGGGAAAGAGGTGGTAAGTGCTCGTGCTTATGCCATCGCGAGTAACGATCCAAAACAACGTCAGTTTCATCACATTTTACGCGGTGTTGGATTTGAGGTGATGCTTAAACCCTACATCCAGCGTCGTGATGGCAGCTCGAAAGGCGATTGGGATGTGGGTATTACTCTCGATGCAATTGAAATTGCTCCCGAAGTTGAGGAAGTGATTCTAGTTTCGGGAGATGGAGACTTTAGTCTGCTAGTAGAGAGAATTCAGCAGCGCTTCAATAAAACGGTGACCGTTTATGGTGTACCTAAACTTACATCTCAAACTCTGATTGATTGTGCCGACAATTTTGTCGCGATTGATGACGATTTCTTGCTGTAGTTAATAGTGCAATAAAGAAAGGCGAGTCACTCAGGCTGTACGAAAACGTACAATGACTCGCCTCTAATTTATCGTTGATTTGGCTAGTTACGAAGGAATGATCATTTGCCCTAGCAAGTAACCCAAGCAACATGCACCAATCACGCCGATTAAGCCCACAGACATGAATGAGTGGTTGAAGTACCACTTACCAATCTTAGTTGTGCCCGAGGTATCGAAGTTCACAGTCGCGATATCTGAAGGGTAGTTGGGAATAAAGAAGTAGCCATATACCGCTGGCATCAAGCCGATAAGCAGCGCAGGTTCCAAACCTAAGCCGAGACCAACAGGCAGCATCATGCGAGCCGTTGCAGCTTGAGAGTTCACCACAACCGACACAATGAATAACGCAAGCGCGAATGTCCAAGGATAGTTGGTTACCATCTCTACGATGCCAGATTTAAATTGAGGCATAGCGTACTGAAAGTAGGTATCTGACATCCATGCAATACCGAAGATAGCAATCGCCGCCACCATACCAGATTTAAATACCACCCCATTTGGTACGTCACGCGGGTCAGTTTTGGTCGCAAGCAAAATGATACCGCCGAAGCAGAGCATCATCATTTGAATCACAACTGCCATGCTGATTGGCTTCGAGCCATCTACGATGGTACGAATGTCTGGCCACATCGCGATAACGACGATAACCAAGATAGAAGCAATGAACAGCAATACAGAGTTACGAGCACTTGTTGGTAGTACTTCATCAAGAGACGTTGCAGTTGTGTTGAGGATCTTTTCGCGCCACACAGGATCTTTCAAACGCTCTTGGTATTCTTTATCGTCGTCTAGCTCTTTACCACGCTTTAGGCTGTAAAGTGACATCAACAACGTACCGAATAAGGTTGCAGGCACAGTAACGAGCAAAATTGAGAGCAGAGTGATCTCGTGTTGAATATCAGAGAGTTGCGCCAAGTAGTAAACTACGGCCGCTGAAATTGGCGAGGCTGTGATTGCGATTTGAGACGCGACAGAAGCGGCAGCCATAGGACGCTCTGGACGAATGCCGTTTTTAAGCGCAACGTCGCCAATGATTGGCATGATAGAGTAAACCGCGTGACCTGTACCAAGTAGGAAGGTCATAAAGTAAGTCACGAACGGAGCAATAAGGGTGACGCGTTTTGGGTTCTTACGAAGCACACGCTCGGCAACTTGCAGCATGTATTTCAAACCGCCGGCGGCTTCAAGAATGGAAGCACATGTTACCACCGCTAAAATGATCAACATAACGGTGACAGGAGGAGAGGTTGGCGGCATCTTAAAGATGAAGACTTCAATCACCAAGCCAATTCCGGATACGACCCCAAGGCCGATACCACCATAACGTGAGCCGATATACAGCATCACGAGCAAAAATAGAAACTCAAGATACAACATGTGGATTTCCTTATTCAAAACAGAGGGCTACATAGCCAAATTACCTCTTTGTATTGTCTCGATATTCAGAAAGAAAATACTTCATGTTGTTCACAATCCGCTGGATAAGAAACAGCAATATTCAATTATTGGCAATAACTCACGCTACACAGGGAAACTGTTAACACAGTTTTATCAGGGTGTTTTTATGCTGTGTATTTTTGCGATCATGTGAGCGTTAAATGCGAAGAGGTTTAAGAGTTTGTTGCTATTCATCGCATACGTAACCAGACCTTACAGCTTCACAGAACTCGGAAATACATTCATAACTAACCCTAAGAGTGCTTCTTTGTTATGAAAACGCAAAGGATAATAGTTTGCATTACGATTGGTGCTTGGGTATAAAGGTGTCAGAATGACTACACCAACAATAAGCCATCATGTCTGAGCAATTTTTCCCGCAACTGTTTCAAACTTCGAGTGAGATTACACCTTACCTACACGGTGATATCGGCGAGATAGGGCAAGAAGCTATCCATATCGAGAATGATATCAACCCGATCATCCAAGGCCTTTACCAGCAAATCTCGGAGGCTCATCCGGAAGCGGGAAAAGCATATTGGTTGACAAGAACGTGGGATTTACTTTGTTGGCAGCCAGTTTATGTCGCATTCATCTCTATTTACGGTTACCACACGTTGCCAAACATTCGCGAGATAGCGCAGCACCTCAAACCTTGTTTTGTTTCTGGGTACCGATTCGCCGACGAAGCGCATATACATGGCGAGCCAGAAGCGTTGATAAAAGAGGCGGGGCGTCAAATCCGAGAACTGTTCGACTTCTATCAACAAGAGATGAGTCAATGGACACGCATTCGTCCTGGCTTCACCCATCAATTGATGTCGGACGGAATCATGGCTTGTTTAATTCGTCTCCAACAGCGCTTTCCGCAAATGACTAACTCGACACTTCAGGAGCATGCGGTCTTGTGGCTAAGCGCAATGGGTTTGGATGTTGATAATAGCCGCTCACTTCATGAGACGGGATCTGATCAGCCGCTAAAGTTAGTAAGAAAAAGTTGTTGTTTAGTCTATAAGTGTGAAGGCAGAAAGCTTTGTGCAGATTGTCCTCGTTTAGAGGAAAATCGACAACTTATGAGCAAGAAGGTTCTTAATTAACATTTATTTAACTTGTGTAACAGTGCTCGATTTGAGAGTGAGAATAAGTATCATTGCATGCTCTTGTTGACAACAAAAAGATAAATACAATGATGAAAAGGACGTTTTCTTTCAATCTCATCGTACTTGCGATGAGCAGTGGATACGCAGTTAGCTCAATAGCAGCAGAAGATCTTCAACAAACATCGACTCCGAGCGATGAGCAATTGGTTGTTGTAGGCAGTGTGATGCCGAAATCGATCTCCGATATTCCAGGAACGGTTTGGTTTGTTGGCCAAGAAGAGATTGCTCAGCAATATCGTGCGGGCAAGACACTGGGTGATATTCTATCTGCAACCATCCCTTCTTTAGACGTCGGCACCGGTGGTCGAACTAATTATGGTCAGAACCTTCGCGGTAGAGCAATGTTGGTAATGATTGATGGTGTCTCGTTACAGTCTTCTCGCCCGATTAGTCGTCAGTTAGACGCAATAGACCCATTCAACATCGAGCGAATTGAAGTACTATCTGGTGCAACCTCCATTTATGGTGCAGGCGCTACTGGTGGTGTTATTAACATTATCACCAAGAAAGCGTACTCGGATGACTTGTCGTTTGAATCCTACGTGAGTGGCACTACAGGCTTTAATAGCAGCGATGACTTTGATTACAAACTCGCTCAGTCTATCTCGGGTGGTAATGAGCGAATTACCGCTAGAGGTTCGGTTGTGTACACCGAGACACAAGGTGCATTTGACGCAAATGGCGACATTGTCACCCCAGACATTTCACAGGGCTCCTTGCAGTATAATTCAACGCTCGATGTTATGGGATCGACCGAGATTCAAATCTCCGATGCCGGCAAGTTAAACCTTGTCGCACAATACTATGACAGCCAGCAAGATTCGCCATACGGTTTGTACATTGTTAACAATAAATTTGTAGATGTACGAGAGGGGTTCGATTCCGACCGTGAACATGGTACAGAGCGAGTTTTCTTAAGTGCGAACTACGCTCACGACAGCGTATTCGGTCATCAACTGATAGGCGAGTTATCTTACCGTAGTGAAGACCAAACCTTTACTCCTTATTACCAAAGTGCCTCTCAACAAAAAACAGAAGTTTTTGCTGGGCGCTTAGCGTTAGCTAAAAGCTGGGAGTCATTCAAACTTGTTTATGGTGTCGATGCGTACTTAGACCGTTTTGAAAGTAACCAGGCTCTGTTCGATCCAACCATTGCGAACAGCTCTGGGAACTTAATTAATCGAACCTATGCCGAAGTGGGGCGTTACCCAGATGTTGATGTGGCGTCTTACGCAATATTTGTCCAAGGGGATTACCAAATCAATCAAGATTGGTCAGTACAAGCAGGCTACCGCTACCAATACATGGACAATAAGATTGATGATTTTGTTGCCTATAGTATACAAAAGAAGATCGCATCGGGTAATGGTGTATCAGCGGATGCGGTACCAGGTGGCAGCACTGACTACTCTGTGAGCTTATTTAATTTGGGCACTATTTATCAGCTTAACGATGAATCTCAGCTTTGGGCGAACTTCTCTCAAGGTTTCGAACTCGCTGATCCTGCAAAGTACTACGGCCAAGGTAGCTACGATGCCGCGGATGCAAATGGTCACTACGCGTTGAACAATAGCATTAATGTATCTGACTCAAAAATGTCGGGCATCAAAACGGACAGCTATGAAATTGGTTACCGATTAGATACGGATACTGTCGCACTGCAAGCGGCGGGTTACTACTCGGTTTCGGATAACTCAATCAAGTATGACAAGAAGACGCTCCTAATCACCAATGTTGATGACGAGCAACGTGTATACGGTGCCGAAGCAAACATTAACTACTGGGTAAACCGTGATATTTTGTTAGGTGCATCAGGTCACTATGTGGTTTCTGAGCTGAAAACCAACGGTAAGTGGGAAGATCTAAGCGCGGGTAAAGCAAGTACATCAAAAGCGAACGCGTGGGCGGCTTACTATCAGGATGGCTATTCAGTACGTTTACAAAGCCAGACGATGTTTGATTACGAAGATGACGCAAACAATAAACTAGATGGATACACTACGTTTGATCTTCTTGGTAACGTAACACTACCTATCGGGCAGTTAGGTTTTGGTATTCAAAACCTATTTGACGAAGACTACACAACCGCTTGGGGACAACGTGCGCAGATTCTTTATGCAGCACACTACGATGCTGCAGCGTACGACTACAAAGGAAGAGGTCGCACATTCACACTGAACTACAGTGTCGAATACTAAAGCTAACTATCTCCGAATATCAAAAAAGCCGCTTGAAGCGGCTTTTCTTTTAGGCTTGATCTGTCTGCGCTGTGTCTACAACGTTTTCCGTGTGTTCTGAAGCTTGGTTTTGTTCTTCAGCTTCCATTTTCGCGCGTTCAGCTTTGGAGATATAACGCGGCTTATTGCTCTTATGTAGCTTAGCATTATGCTTCTTCTGCTTCGCTTTCAAGATCTGATTGATTTTCTTCTTGCGGTTCATGGTGGTGGTCCTTTAATTTAGCGAGGCAGGATAGTTACTTTTTTATCAAGTTACAACTAAATAAGCGCCGGTATCGGTCGCAAAATTCAAGTACGTTCCTATGTCCAATCATCTATCGCGTTTTAATGGAGCCCAAATGAAAACACTGTACACCGAACGTTTGATACTGCGTCTTGTGAGTGTAGATGATGCACCATTTATACTAGAACTTTATAACCACCCAGACTTCTACCGTTTTGTCGGAGACAAACAAATTCGTACCGAATATGAAGCGGCGCGTTACATAAAAGAAAACATGCTACGCATGCAACAAATTAAAGGCGTGAGTTTACTCGTTGTAGAGAAGAAAGAAGATGGGCAACCCATCGGGATTTGTGGGTTGGTTAAACGTGACACATTACAACACTATGATCTCGGATATGGATTTTTACCTTCCGCTTATGGCTACGGCTACGGAACGGAGTCTGCAACCGCAGTGCTGGAATACGCTAGAGAGGAAATGAAACTCGATAATTTGGTTGCCATCACCAACAATGACAATATTCGTAGTATAAGTTTGCTCAAAAAACTGGGCTTTGAGTTTGAACGAGTTGAGCAGCAATATGATAATGGCCGCACGTTAGAACTTTACACAATGATGTTGTGATTTTTGGATAGCGCATGAGCGATATTTTACTTGGCAAACTCGCCACTGAATTTAAGACAGTAAAAGCCATGGTAGAGGTTTACTGTCATGACCATCATGGAACAAAACGTGACTTATGCTCAGAATGTCGTGAGCTGCTTGAATACGCAGAAGTGCGCCTCGACCGCTGTCCTTATGGAGAGAATAAACCGACGTGTAATAAATGTCCGATTCACTGCTACAAACCAGAGCCGAAAGAACAAATGCGTTTGGTCATGCGTTACTCTGGCCCCAGAATGTTACTGAAACATCCCATCTTGGCGGTTCGTCATTTGCTTCATGAAAAGCGAATGGTACCGGAAAAGCCTGCAGCGAACGCGTCAAACCGTCACAAGCGTTTATCTAAACAAAAATGCGAAGAATAAAAAAACGAGGGCGACATGCCCTCGTTTTCGTTGAGTAGAAGCGGCGTGGTTAGAGGCCAGCGGCCATACGCTGCTTGGTTTTGCTCGCAGCAAGTAGCATGTATACGCCCGTCGCAACCAAAGCGGCAAACAAGTAGCCTAGCAAGCCGTGTTCTTGGCCCATAAATTTATCAGCGACAACAGGACCAGCAACAGAGCCGATGCTGTAGCTAAACAGCATGACTTGTGTCGCAGAGACAATAAAGCGTTCATCAAGTCCTTCGCAACCTAAGTTGATTGCAATCGGGTACAAGGCAAAAGTAGCTGCACCTAAAAAGAATAATGCAGCAGCCAATACCACGGCTGACGAGGAAATAAACGTCATACCGATCGAAAAAATACCCAAAATACAGAAAAACGCCATTAGCACTGTGCGGCTCATGTATTTGTTTAACGCGGTCACCATTGGTTGAACTAGCATGCCACCTAGAATCACTAGCGCCATCAATGTACCAATGTCTTGATGGCTAATTTTACGGTTAGTTAACTCAACTGGCATTAATCCGTAGATCGCACCTAAGGTCAAACCTGAAACAACACAACCAATAATTGCTGCATGGTTTAGTTTGGCAATTTGCTTAAATGATAAAGCGGTTGATTCATGGCTGTTTGGCTGCTCACACTCAATGAACATTAGCACCAGCATCGCCATTAGGATCAACGTCGTGATCGCAATAAACGGAACGCCGCCACTTACGCCAAGCACGCCAATACCAAACTGGCCTAATGCTGAACCACCATAAAGCGATAGCATGTACAAGCTCAAACGTCTCGCACGCGATGCTTCGTCTCCAGACATTAGCCAAGATTCAACAATGACAAAAACACCAGCAACCGCGATACCCGCAATAAAGCGAGCGGCAAGCCACATCAATCCGTTAGCAAACACGGGTAGTGTGACGATAGTTAGCGAAAATACGGCCAAGCAACCAATAAACGCGTTACGGTGACCAACTTGACGTACGATACGTTCAATAAAAATAGCACCGGTTAATAAGCCGCCATAAAACACACTCGCCAACCAACTCGCGTAATCTGCTGAGATGTTGTATTCACCGAGCATGAGAGGGATCAAGCTCATTAAATAGCCCGAAGCCACCGCATAAAGAGACAGTGCGACGACTGGAACTGTAACTCGTGGTGATGCTGCAGGAACGACTGTGTTTTCCACTGTTTTGCGCCTATAAGTTAAATGAAATCTAAGGGTTATTCGGCGCGAATATGAGGCTAATAGTTAGGCAAGTAAAATGATAAATTTAAGTCGTTTCGACAAATAATATTTGTTAACTAGATAGGTTGATAAGTTGCATAAAAACGCCAACCTACAAACAAGGTTGGCGTGGAAGATTATTTAGTAAGTGCTTGATTTAACCATTGATCGAATTGAGTTTTAGGTAACGCACCATTGATCATATCAACGCGTTGACCATTCTTGAAAACCATAATGGTAGGAATACTGCGAATACCAAATTGCGCCGCAAGTTGTTGTTGAGCTTCGGTATCAATCTTAACAAAACGAGCCGTTCCGGCTTGCTCATGAGCAACATCAGAGAAAACAGGAGCAAAACCAACGCACGGGTTGCACCATGGGGCCCAAAAATCTACTACAACAGGCATATCACTTTGTAATAGAGCAGAAAAGTTATCTTGTGTACCTTCGATAGGCGAGCCGTCTAAAAGTGCACTTTTACATTTACCGCAAGTTGCAGATTCGGCAACGCGCTCATTAGGGACACGATTTAGACCGCCGCACGAAGGGCAGCGAGTTTTAAACGATGACATGACTTCTTCCTTTATTACGTATTGATGAAAACATGACTTACCAGTCAGCCTCATTATTTGTATACTTATTTTTTAACCTGCCGAAATAACGCAGCGCAGGTTTGTATTTGAGCCTAAGGTTCTAAGAAATTTTATTAAAATACAACAATAAATAGGTCTGCGATGACAAATTACTACGCTGAAATTACAGGTTGGGGGAAATGTGTTCCGCCAGCCGTGCTCTCTAACGATGATCTTAGCACTTTCCTCGATACTTCCGATGAGTGGATTCGTACCCGCACTGGTATCGAAAACCGCCGTATTAGTCATGTAAACACGTCAGACATGGCGACCGTTGCTGCTAAACATGCATTAGCTCGAGCAGGCGTCGATGCAACAGACGTGGATTTAATCATTGTGGCGACTTGTTCACCAGATTCATTGATTCCAAATATCGCGTCTAAGGTACAGCAGAACCTAGGTATTCGTGCAGCCGCTGCCTTTGACTTAAATGCCGCATGTACGGGATTTGTCTATGGCCTAGAAACGGGCACACGTTTGATTCAATCAGGTAACTATCGTAACGCGATCATTATTGGTGCGGAAAGATTGTCTTTCTACATCGATTGGGCAATGCGAGATACCGCTGTTCTATTTGGTGATGGTGCGGGCGCCGTTGTGTTATCAAGAACGGAAAAAGAAACGGGTTTACTACAGTCTCAAATCGGTTGTGACGCAAAAGGCCGCGATATTCTGTCCGTACCAAAGTTTGGTACTTGTATGGATCGCTTTGCGGAAGACAACGGTTACTGGGATTTCAACTTTGTAGGACAAGAAATTTTCAAACGTGCAGTAAAAGGCATGGGGCTAGCTGCGAAAACCGTACTGAAAGCATCACAGTTAACGACGGAACAAATCGATGTTGTGATTCCGCATCAAGCGAATATTCGTATTATTCAAACCTTGTGTGACCTGTCTGGAATTCCACACGACAAAGCGTTTGTTAACATTCAAAACTATGGCAATACTTCAGCTGCGACGGTGCCAATTGCATTGTGTGAAGCGGTAGAGCAAGGTCGAGTTAACCCAGGTGATAATATGCTTCTTGCTGCATTTGGTGCAGGTTTGACATGGGGTGCGGCAGTATTGAAATGGGGTGACCGCGTAACGCCAATTGGCGAAAGTGATGCGGTTCTGCCTGAATGTGAGCAATCCGCGTTAGAATTACTTGAGCGTGCCATTAAGCTGTGTAACGAACGCCGTCGCGACGAGGTGTAACGGACACTTTGCAAACATAAAATGAGTAAGGGAGCGCGAGGCTCCCTTATTTGATGATGTGTTCTACAGCTACCTGTAAAATATCTTACGACATAAAACCCAGGTTTGAATGAGTAAAATTACGGATGTTCGGGAACACGTATTCCAGTGCCGCGTTATCACTCACGCCCATCCACTGTGCTAGTGTTGAACCAACTTGATCAGCGGCAATTTTGGGTATGAGTCGGCCTTGAGAGTAATCATCGTTTCCGCCCAGTATTAGTTCCGGCCATGTACCGATAGGTTGTTTCCCATTTACCGCGCCTCCAATTAATAGTTGATGGCCACCCCAGCCATGATCGGTACCATTTCCGTTGCTCATCATCCGTCGACCGAAGTCAGACATAGTGAAAGAGGTGACTTGCTTGTTTAGCCCTAACCGTTCGACCGCACGATACATTGCTAAAAGGTTTGTCGCGAGATCCTCAAGTAACACTGGATGACGTGCCAGTTGCGAATCGTGTAGGTCATACCCAGAGTGTTTAACGAAAAAGACTTGTCGTTGCTGCTTCAATACATCTTGGCTTGCTATCAATTTGTACACGGTTTGCATCTGCTTGCCGAGCGTCGATGACGTAAACAGCGGCTCGTCAGCAATGTGGTTGAGTTGCTCGCTCAGGACACTACTCATTACCATCGACTCATCAACCATCAAATTAAAATGACCATTAAATGGATTGTCAGCTTGATGAGAGAGAAGGCGATCATAGATCCCCTTGTATAGCGGGTTATCAATCGCGGTAAGCTGAACTGCGCGATCTTTTTTCAGGACGGTTTGGCGGTGTTCCATTGCCCGTAACCAAAGCGAGTTGCCATGCACACTGTATAGCGGTGTTATTTCTGATTCAGAGTTTAATACATCCAACATTCTGCCAGCCCAACCAAGATTTTTAGACTCGCTCATTCCACCAAGTAACCAAGCGTCTGTTTGAGAATTATGAGAAAACAGTTGCTCGGGTAGTGATGCTTCACCTTGCTCAATAGCTTGTTTGGTGACGGGATGGTTGAGAATGCCACTATTGAGCACGATGCTGGCATCGCCTTGTTCGAAAACGGAAGTTAACGCATTTAACTTGGGGTGTAAGCCGAGCTTCACTGGGTGATTTGAGCTATCGACAGCACTCAAATTGATAGGGAGTATGTCTTCTTTGGCGACAGAGAGTGGCCCTCTGACTTTGGAATATTGATGATAGTGCGCCTCCGATAATGGCAGTACGGTGTTGAATGCATCGTTTCCGCCTGCTAAATACACACATATTAATGCTCGAAAGTCATTGGATGGCGCTGCGAGAGAGTAACCTGGCAGACTAAGAGAGGCTAGTGCGCCCATCGATAGCGTGCTTTGTATAAAATGTCGTCGTGAAATATCCATAATTCACTCCTAATCCTGAATATAGAATTCGTCGCCAGAAATGGCGGTAAATATCACTAGAGCGAGTTTTGTTGTTGGCACATAGTCCCCACGATAATCATTCAGGGCGGTGAGCATGAGCTCTTTCAATTCAGCAGAAGCCGTTCCAGCAAAGAAACGCTCGTTAACCAATTCGACTAAGGCACGGTGATCGTCCAGAAGAAGATAAAACTCGTTAAGATCGAAGTGGTAGGAATCACCACCTCCTCTACGAGTGCTGGTTAACATATAGTTGACCAAATCGGTATAAACAGACCAATTGAGAAGTTCATACTCTGGAGAGTTAATACCAGACTCCGTAAACTCGTTAGACGGCTGATAGTCTGGAGAGTAAAAATTAAACACGGAAGGAGAACGAAGCGGCCCTTGATTAGCGATGTTCATCATCGTTGTTGCGTCTTCGTAACGTGATCCTTTAATCGTAAAACCTGATGCTCGATGAAAATTAGTCAGGACCAGTATCGGTTCTTTCACTTTTATAGGCGGGGTATCCGTCATCCCTAATGCTTCAGGGTCGAGCAATATGGCTCGAACAACGGCGGTTAGATCGCCTTTTTCTCCTTCCCCATTGTTGTTAAATATCGTAGCAACACGCGCGACGTACTCTGGGCTTGGATTTGAACTGACCAAACGTTGGATAAGTAACTTTGAAACAAATGGAGCAACATTTGGGTGAGACATCAACATATCAATCACTTTTGAAAGCTCTTCTTGTGCGGTTAGACCCGATGGGATCACGTTCCCTAGAAATCGCTTCTCGCCGGTGTCGTGTCTTTGACTGATAACTCGCATCGGTTTCACGAATGCGATGTCGGAATTTTTCCATCCAGTTAATGCTCGCGCGAGCTCTTGAATATCAGTTTGATTGTACGTGGGGATAGGTTTGCCTGTTGCGTGGTTTAGCTTTTTACTGCCATCTAAATTGAGTTCATACAAACCGATAGTGAATAACTGCATTAACTCTCGAGCAAAGTTCTCATCGGGAAGCGTTCCTGTCGCACTATTTTCTTTTGCACTACCGAGCATAGACAAATAGCTCCCCATGACTGGATGGATGGAAACGTCATACAACAGGTCTCGGTAGTTGCCAAACGCATGCTCAACCAACAGATCGTAGTAATTCACTAACCCTGTAGGTTTGCTGGAAAGAACGCCGCCATAACGAGAAACGACTACGATCTGACTCAATGCATAAGCCGTTCGCTGTCTGAGCTGATCTTCAGCAGTAACAACAATTTGATACCAAGCATTTTCTCGGTTTGACTGTAGGCCTTTAGAAAAAGGCGTTTGATAAAGTGGTTGATGGTAGGTTGCTGGCAGGTTGATTTGCTTCTGTATCCAATCCTCTAACCCGTTTTCCCTAACCTCATTAATTAACGCAGGTGTTGGTCCAAAAGAGGTTTGATAGAGAAAACGCGCAACGGTTTGATCGGATGGGGATTGCTGTATTTGTGCTGATACATTAGACACATGGCTCAGCAATAAGATAGCCAATCCTAGTACCCAAGCAGAGATTTTATTTAGCTTCTGACGTCTCATAGTTAACTCGCTTACCCGAAGTAACGATTTAAGTCCATTTAACGGGAGTTATTAAGCTCTTTTGAGCTGTTTAGTAAATTTATGAAAATCAAGCAGCTGCATAGGCGAGTATAGTAGCTATAAGTGGTGAACAAAAAACTCAAACGGTGAATTTGGTACTATAGTGCTAGAAGTTTTTGATGCTATTTTTTCTAAGATACTGATATTAAATATGGCCAGTGAAGAGTAATAAGCAGAGATATCGCAATGGATATAGAAGGGGGACAGCTAAAGTACTGTTAACAAGAGATTGGTATGTTTGTTAAGGCTTAAGTTAGTTTCAAGAAATTATTGAGCCAATAAATAAAGTCCATTGGTTTGCACAAGAGAAAACCACACGGATGTTCTCTTGTACAAAGCAACAAAGGTTATTTTCGGGCAAGCTTATGGTGAGCACGAGAAAAGTGATCGGCACAAAATGCGCCCACGATCGAGAGTTCGCCAGCCAGACAAAGCGCAGCTGCGACTTCGGCTAACGCTTTCGCATTGCCGTTGCCGTGCAAACCCAAAATATCCAAACATGCTTTTTGCGTTGGAAGGCCAGTACCACCACCAACCGTCCCCACCATGATGTTTGGCAAGGTCACGCACGCGTACAAGTTGCCTTGAGCGTCCACATCCATACGAGTGATTCCAATGGCAGACTCTGCAACGCAAGCGGCATCTTGACCACAAGCAATGTACAGCGCGGCAAGCGCGTTTGCGTAATGCGCGTTGACGCCAATTGTCCCGCTGAGTAAACCGCCCACTGTGGTCATTTTGCCAAATTGAACCATAGACTCCGGCGTCGTATGCAGATATTTTTCCACCAACTCAGCAGGAATGGTCACTTCGGCGGATACTTTCTTACCGCGTACCGAGCGCAGTGTGTGCGCGTTTGGTTTTTTGTCGCCTGATAAGTTGCCATCCAAGAATGCTTGAGTTGGTTTGATTGGGCTGGTCGCCAAAATATGATGGAACACTTCGTTTGTTGCGATGGTCACCATGTTTTGTCCGGAAGCGTCACCAGTCACGTATTCAAAGACCAAATAAACGTGGTTTCCTTCGATATTTACATTGATGTCTTTGAGTTTGCCATGTGAGGTGGTGGATTCCGCAATTTGACGAAATACGTCAAACTGGGTCACAACCCAACTGACGAACTGGCCGGCGTCAGCAAGGTTATTAAAGGCGAATACTGGTGTTCGGCTCACCCCTTCACTTAGTAACAATGCGCTCGCGCCACCAGCGGCGGTGATAAGATTTGCGCCACGGTTGTAGGAAGCGACTAACGCGGCTTCTGTCGTTGCGAGCGGAACCAAAAAGTCATCGTTCGCATACAAGCCGTTGACGCGCAAAGGGCCTGCAATGCCGACCGGCACATTAACAGTACCAATGAAGTGCTCGATGTTGTTGGAGTAAGCATCGCGGTGTGACTGCGTGAAAGGATCAAGGAGATGATCTTTATTGGTCACGTGTTCCAATACTTGCCAACGGCGCGCCAAATGCTTATCCGATAGGCCAGGGCTTAAGCAGAGACGTTTCTCTGGCTTGTGAAACTTCGGTTCTAATGCCGATTGAATCTTACTGCTGGTTTCGATATCGGAAAGGGCGGAGCTTTGAACAGGGTTATCTTGGTTTAACTTCGGCATACAAACGTTAACTGAAAAATCGAACCAGAGATTGTAGTGATTGAGGCTTTGATTACAACGTTGATTATACGTTTTGCAACAAATACCACTGTGCAAGCGCTTTTATTATCCAAGTGATTTGATATTGGAGCGACGAATTTATCGGACATAAATGGGTTTTGACAATGAATGTTGAGTAAATGGTAGATCCGGGAGGTTATGGCTTTTAGAGAAACTGGCCTGTAGGTGTTTGGATTCGACAAGGTGTAAGCATGAGTGCCTTAAGAGCGGAATGGTTCAATCTATGAAAGGAATAAATTGTCTAACCCAGTCCCTTGGGTCAGACGTTAGTTTGAATCGGTTGTTCAAAAACTAGTTGAAGGCGCGAGCCACACGTCCCGCACTTTGAATACGGTAATGGCCAACGTAAGCAGGAACAAATACAGATTGTCCCTTCGCGGCGGTTAACGTCTCACCGTTATCACTGATGAGTGTCAGGTCGGCATCAATCGCTATCAAAATCTCTGCGCTGTTTGCCTCAACCACGTCGTGATTCGGTTGGTTAAGAATGCTGAAACTAAAGTCTTCCACTGGAACGGGGTAAAGGCTTTGGCAACCATTGGCATTGGGTTCTAGAACAAGGCTGTCAAAAGGCTTAGGCACAAAATCTGTGCATTTAACCAGTTCTTCAACATCCATATGTTTCGGCGTGAGTCCTGCACGTAAAACGTTATCTGAGTTCGCCATGATCTCTAATCCCGTACCTTTAATGTAAGCGTGTGGCGTTCTTGCGCTCAGGAACATCGCTTCGCCAGGTTGCAGCGTGATGACATTCAACAGTAATGGCGCAAACAAGCCGACATCGCCGGGGTATTGAGTGGATAGATCCAAGATGAGCTGGAAAACGTCGCTGCCAGTGCCTTGCTCCGATTGACGTGAAGCGTGGGCAAGAAGCTGTTTCAGTGCTCGCTCTTTTGTTTCTCCTTCCATGGTAAGAATGTGCACAAAGAAATCGCGTAAACCTTGTGAGTTGATTTCGCGTTTGAATGCATCTAGCGGTGTGCGTAGCTCATCGATATCGCAAAGGCCAAATGCCTCAATAATCTCGTCATACGAACGAAAACCGTTCATGGCTTGGTAACTTGTCAGCGCGTACACCAACTCAGGTTTATGGTTTGGATCCTTGTAGTTACGATGGCTTGCGTTTAGTGGGATCCCGGCACTTTGTTCTTTTTCGAAGCCTATTTCGGCATCTTGTTTGCTTGGGTGAACTTGAATCGACAGTGCATGTTCGGCCGCTAAGATCTTAAACAGAAAGGGCAGGTCGCCAAATTTCGCTGCGGTTTCTGCTGATAAGTAAGCGGGTTGGTTTTGTTTGATCAGTTCAGACAAAGGCAGCGTGTTTTGCTCAATCTGAACTTCAGAGCAGCCGTTTGGGTGAGTACCCATCCATACTTCTGCTTGAGGCTCATTCGTTTCGTTAGAAAAGCCAAACAAATCTTGAATAGAAGAGGTGCTTCCCCAAGCGTAGTTTTGGATTTTGTTGTTCATTTGAAAGAAGCTATGCGATGAAATAGTGTTCAAATTCATGAATTTTTCCCATAGTTAACCCTCCGAACTGAATCGGAAGAAAAATTGAGCAGAGATACGTTAAATAAGGAGGGCGAGCGCGGTTAGGTCACTCGCCAATTTGCCCGAAGGGCGATAAGTCGATTTATAACCGAGGTTTTGGTTCGAGTGGTTTTCGTGATGGTTGCGCTTGCAAAAATGGCAGCAACAAAAGGCCAATGACGGCTGCACAAACTGAAATGGTGATGAAGAAACCCGTCCAATGATATTCTTCAAGAATTAACGCCAGTGGATAACCAGACAATGCTGCGCCCATGTAGGCGAACAAGCCCACGAATCCTGTTGCCGCGCCGGCAGAGTCTTTGTGAGAGCACTCCGCCGCCGCCATACCGATCAGCATTTGTGGTCCAAAGACAAAGAAGCCGATGGAGAACAATCCCGCCGCTTGGAATGCAAAGTTGGTCAGAGGCATCAGCCAAAGCGCAGAGACAGATAAGAAAATCCCAATCGCGAACAGCAAGTTCATTGGCCCACGGTTACCGCCAAAGAGTTTGTCTGAGCCCCAACCCGCAACCAATGAACCAACAAAACCGCCGATTTCAAACATAGACAGAGCAGCGTTGGCGTTAATCAGGCTATAGTGATGCTGCTCGGTCAAGTACAGGTTTCCCCAGTCATTGATTGCGGTACGAACGATGTAAACCAACACATAACTGAACGCGAGCAGCCAGATGTATTTGTTGTTAAATACGTACGATTTCAGAATTTCGCGGTAGGTGAGGCCACGTCCGTAATTTTCTTGCGCAAGTTCTAGCGCGTCGTTGCGCCATTGTCCGACACTTGGTAAACCCATTGTTGTGGGTTTGTCGCGCAATCGCCAACAAACGAATAGACCGAGCAATACCCCGATGATGCCGGGTAGAATAAAGCCTTCACGCCAGCTGTAGTGCAACGTTAAATAGCCCACCCAAATAGGGATCAGCGCGCCACCAACGTTGTGTGCGGTGTTCCAAATGGCCCATAAGAAGCCACGCTCGGAGCGTGAATACCAAGTGGTTAACAGCTTGGAGCATGAAGGCCAGCCCCAGCCTTGGAACCACGCGTTTAAGATCCACAGAGTAATGAAAGCCGCGAGTGAGCTAGAAAAACCGAACGCGATATTGACCAGACCTGTCGCAATCAATCCTAATCCCATGAAATAACGAGGATTAGAGCGATCCGAAATCGTGCCAGAAATAAACTTCGAACAGCCGTAAGTAATGTAGAAAAGTGTACCGATAAGACCCAAATCGCCTTTATCTAAGCCAAGGTTGGTAATCATCGCTGGTGCGGCGTAGTTAAAGGTCTTACGGGTAAAGTAGAAACCTGCGTAGCCGATGTACATCCCCAACATAATGTGCAAACGCCAATGGTGGTAACGCTGGTCGATTTGCTCGTTGCTCAGGCTCGGTTGAGTAAATTTAGGTGAACGTAAAAATCCAAACATCTTGAGTTACACCTTAGGTAAAGTAATGCTGATTTGTGTGCCGATCACTTGATCGCTGGTGGAGTAGATAACCATTTTTCCACCTAACGCGTGCACACGTTCTTGCATGCCGCGAACGCCCATGCCTTTCATGCTGTCCTGAACTTTGAAACCGATACCATCATCGTGAATCATCAGTGACACCGCAGCTTCTCCAATTGTCAGTTCAATATTGATCAACTGCGCTTCTGCGTACTTGGCTGCGTTATTTAATGACTCTTGGCATAAACGGAATAGGGTTACTTTGAGTGTGTCACTCAGGCTGGTGTAATCGCCTTGCCAGTTCAGTTGAACAGTTGTTCCGTGATTGGCGAATTCCATCTCTCGCGTCAGTTGCTCGACGGATTCTTTTAAGTCCAAATCATCCAGCATTTTGGGTCTTAGTTTGCTCAACAGTCGCTTAGTGGTGTCGTACACGTTGAGCGAAAGCCCTTCGATCATGTCCGCGCAACCAACGCGTGTTTCTGCGTTGTTCACTCGTTTAATGATGTTGGCTTGTGTGCGGATTGCCGTGATGTTCTGTCCAATTTCGTCATGTAGCTCGCGCGCAATATCGCGTCTTACGGACTCTTCAGCTTTGATAAGCTGGCGAGACAAATTCTGATTGCGCGCAAGTTCACCGCGCAGTTTGTGATTGAGGTCTTTTTGTTTCTGAACCCCTAAACCGAGCATAATGCCAGTAATGGTTTGCGCCGAGAGAGATAATAACAAATCGGTGATTTCTAGATTCGATACGCCGCTACGAGCCGCAATCAGCGCTATGCTGTTGAGCATGGTGGCGAGCAGAGCACCTTGCCAACCGTAACGCAGAGCAAGCACGATGATTGGAATCGCCATACAAAACGGCGCAAATCGTTTTAGCTCTTCAGGCAAACTGGTTTGCACCAAAATACTACCGATCAAAAGCAGCGCATAAAGCACGATATGACGCACCTGAAATACAACGGCATTACTAAGTAGGAGAGAGCTAAGCGGAGACCAACGACTTTGGAACAAATAGCTCCACAACAGGTAGCACATAGGCACCACGAGCAAGCCTCCAGAAATGCTAGCCAGCCATACCATGTAAACAGAAGGCACGTGAAATCCGACCGCCATTACGTTGATGAAGGCGGTAATGATGATCACAATGCCCATGACGGCTAAGTGGCGGTTTTGGTCACCGTAGTAGTATTTTTTCGCAATCAGAGTGACCGGGATACTGGCAATGCTCGCAATCAGCACGGTAAGCCACTGCGGTTGACCCAGTAAGATCGCAAGTGCGATGGAAAGCCCCCACTCTGAAAGATAAATCGTTGGCCAATAAACGGTGCGAGTGTGTAGGGCGACACCTAATCGTAAAGCGAAAGGAAACAATAAGATCGCCAGCTCGGGATCATTGACAAAGTAATAGGCAATCACCCATAAGCAGAACCAGGCGCAAGCCATAACAAAAAGTCCGCAAATGGTGGTAACAGCATAAGCTCGCATTAAAAGGACTCTTGAGAAAATAGTTTGGCGAGCTCAACGTTGTTTTTCACGCCGAGTTTGTCGATGGCATTCGCACGATGAACATGCACCGTCTTGTGGCTCAAGCCAAGCTCTGCCGCGACAGACTTTACATCCAACCCAGTGGCAAGTAGCTGACATACCTCGTTTTCACGTTTTGTCAGTTGGCATAGAGAGGTGGTGTTGTCGCTAGGCGTTGCAAGTTTAAGTGCAATATCTGATGTGAGGTAACAGCCGCCAGAAGCACTGGTTCTCACGGCTTGAATAAGTTCGTCTGGGCTACAGCGTTTACTAAGATAGCCTTTTGCACCTAGCTTTAGTGATTTTTCCACCATCGCAGGGGAGTCATGCACGCTAAGCATCACGCAGGCAATGCCAGTTGGTATTTCGCTGAGAAAGTTTAAGCCGCTTTCATCTGGCATGGAAATATCTAGGATGACGACGTGTGGGTGTACCGCAGGCAACCCTTTTCGCGCTTCGGCGACAGAGCCGAATTCACCAACAACGGTAATATCACTTTCTAAATTTAATAATTGTGCGAAACCTGAACGCACGATGACGTGATCATCAACTAGAGCAACATGAATCATTATTACAACCAAATAGAGCAGACGACTAACAACAATAAGCTCCAACAGGAGCTAATAGAAAAATCTTTAATGATACTGAATTGAGCCATGCTTTTTAATGATCTTGCGCGCTTTACCGAAGTAAAGCGCGCAGAGAAGCTAGGCTTGGTTTTGTGCAAGTTGAAGCTTCTTCGCGTGTCGAATCTTCTTCTCTTCCGCGATAGCGACGAAAGCAAGCAAAACAATACAAATCATGGCGGAGGTATCTAGGGCTGCGAAGGTACCTTTCCAACCTGTTAAGCCGAAGATAGGTGTACCGTCTGCAATCATACCGAGACCAAGTTTCGCGAAGCTGTCACCGATTAGGTAAGCGAATGTACCTTTTACTCCGTCAGCTACACTGATTGCTTTTTTAGGGACAAAACCAACCGCGGCAACACCGATAAGAAGTTGCGGACCAAACACCAAGAAGCCCAATACAAATAGAGAGGCTAAGTACATGAACTCGCTAGTGGCGTGTTGGTAGAACTCAAGCGATACGATGATCAAACCAAGAGACACACAAGCAACCAATGCGCGGCGACCGTTTGCTAAGTCAGATAAGTAACCCCACATCAAAGTACCCACAAGCGCACCGACTTCGAATAGAGTAAAGCCAGAGATTGCCGTTTCTTTTGACAGACCAAGTTCTTGGTACGCGTATACCGTTGACCATTGGTCGATACCAATACGCACGATGTAAAGGAAGATGTTGGCAAAGCAAAGTAGCCAGATAACTTTGTTTTTAAGAACGTATTCAACAAAGATTTCTTTTTTGGTCATCTGGTTTTCTTCAGCGGCGGTGTCTTCTTCACTCACTGCTTCATCGAAAAGTTCTTCTACTTTACCTAGACCGTAAGCTTCTGGTGAGTCGCTACCAAAGCGCATACCGATAAAGCCAACGATGATCGCGATGATAGAAGGGAACACGAACATGCCGATTACGTGGCCGTCGAATAGGTAGTTGGCACCGAAAAGAGCAACACCCGCTGCGCCCGCACCACCAACGTTGTGTGACATGTTCCACAAGCCTAGGTAAGAGCCGCGCTTGTTACGAGGTGTCCATTTTGTAATGGTTGAGTAACTAGAAGGGCCACCAGTACTTTGGAAGAAACCACTTAGAGCGTAGAAAGCCACCATCAAGAACAGGCTTGCACTACCGCCGCCCATGCTGAAGCTGAAACCAAGCATTGCAAGACCAGAAAGGATCAGCATAAAAGGGAGGAATTGCTTGGTGTTCTTACCGTCAGCGTAGTAAGACACAACGGTTTTACCGATGCCGTATGTGATGGAGAAGCCAAGGCCAATAAGACCTAGGTCTGTCATGCTCAAACCGTAAGTTGAGATCATGTCGTTTTGCGCGACATTGAAGTTCTTACGAATCAAGTACATGGTTAGGTAGCCGATGAATACGACCAAGTAAGATTGGATGAACGGTTTAAACCACATCTTTCTTCTAACTTCGACAGGAAGATCGAGGGTCGGCTTCCGCACCTGTTCGAGGAATTTTAACATGATGAACTCTCTTGTAATTGTTTTAGAAACACAACGGCGGCCGTTATGCGCTCTTGTTACCTTTGACTGAGCGGAATTCTAGAGAGTGGTTTTGTAAGGCACATGAGATGGTTGCCTAGATCGGCTAGGAAAAATTCCTAGAAATGCCTAGGAAGGCGGAAAAGCGTGAAAAGAGTCACACAAAATCCTTACTAATTTATGGGTTTTTGACAGGGTTCTTATCGGGTTGGAAAGCGTTCAAATGCAAGCAGGTTAATATACGCAAGCTTAGTGCTGACAAGGGGTGAGCACGTTTGGTTGGAGAGAATAGTGTCTTGTCGCTAAGTATCAATTGGGAACGAGAAGCAAACAACAGAGACCCAGAGGTCTCCGTTAGAAATATTAGGAATTCGATTAGGTTGACGTGTTAAGGCGCGGGGCTGTATAGACGCGGCGAGCCGTGTTTTGGCAAGTGAATTAGGTTCAAATGGTTTCTTCTTGCCCATTCGACAGTTAACGCTGTAGGCGCAGATAAGCAAACCAGAGTGGGGATACGCGCGCGAACGGCTTTGTGGATCAACTCCAAGCTGCAACGGCTTGTCATGATTGCGAAGCCACTTTGAGGCTCGATGTGATTGTTGGTCAATGCGCCAATCAACTTATCTAGCGCGTTGTGACGGCCGATGTCCTCTCGGCACAACTTGATGTTGCCTTGTAAATCTGCAAATAAAGCGGCGTGTAACGCGCCAGATTCACGTGCGGCTTCTTGATGCAGTGCGACTTTGTCTCGCAGCCCTTCGAATACATCGGAGCGCGGAGGAAGAGACGGTGTCAGCGGCGCCAAATCAGGCAAAGCTTGTTCCAGAGCCTCGACACCACAAATGCCGCATCCGGTTGTTCCGGCAAGATTTCGGCGCTGTGTTTTTAACGCCCAGAAAGCGCGGTTGCTGATTTCCACTTCCGCATAGTGAGATTCGTGATCGCCGCCAATTTCAATGTCTTTGATCTCTTTGAAGTCGTGGACGATGCCTGTGCTTAGGCTAAATCCTTTCACGAAGTCTTCCAGATGGCCTGGCGTCACCATCATGACCGCTTGGCTAATGCCGTTATAGCTGATAGCTAAGGCGGATTCACTTGCCAGCGACATTTGTTGCACTGGGCGGCCATCAATCAATTCTCGGTAATTGAACGCACTTGGTTGAGGTGGTGCTTGATTGAAATCGGACAGTTCAAAATAAGATTGAGTAGTGCATCTCATGAAATCACCTCATAAGCCGTTATGTATGCCAAAAATTGACGTGTGGACTCTTGTTATCGATTGAATATGTTTTTTGCTTCTGCGAAGCACTGATCGGTTAGCGCGGAGAAGGGTTCTTGTTTTCGCTTTAACAAACCTAGCGGGGCGTGAACGGCGGCTTCTTCGATAGGGATAATGCGAAGCGTATCGTTCAACTCTTCCAATCCACAATTCAGCGGCATAATGGCGCAACAAAGGCCACTGGTTACTGCTTGGATCAAGTGGAAGGTGGAGTTACTTTCAATGACGGTTTGCGGAACCAGCCCTTTACTCACAAAGCTAAGATCAATTGAGTGGCGATAGTGCATTCCCTTCGAAAGCAGCCCTAGCGGAATGTTATTGAGTGACTCCCACAACACTTCAGATTCGGCAAAATCAAAATGACGCTCATCGAATAAAACGCCAAGTTTGGTCGAGTCAAGCTCGATAACATCGAAGTAAGCGGTGTTAACTTGATCGACATAACACATCCCCAAATCAAGTTGATTGCGATTGAGTTGGTCTATGATCTGTTCGGTCGTCATGGAGAGTATTTGAAAGCGTAACTCAGGGAACTGGTGAGCTAATGGTTTGAGCAATTCCATCGGGTTTTGGCTGGCGAGTGGCACCATTCCAAGCCGAAGAGAGCCGACCAACTGACCACGGCAGTTAGCAGCCTCGGCTTGCAATCCATCATGAGCGGCTAAGACGGTTTTTGCCCAAGCTAAAATGCGTTCTCCGGCTTCAGTAAACCCTTCAAATCGTTGACTTCTTTGGATTAATTCGAGATCGAGTTCTTCCTCTAAGCTTCGGATTCTCATGGACAAGGTAGGCTGCGTAATGTGGCACAATGCGGCGGCTTGACCAAAGTGTTTGGTCTGTTCAAGTGCGATGAGATATTTAAGTTGTTTGATATCCATAATGGCTTGTTAACCTTGCGTTGTGAGTCACATGTACGGGGGAACTCCCTAAAAAGGGCACAGCACTACCGTACTTTTTAAGCGCTGGAGCGTTTTAACTGGGGAATGGAAAACCAAAACCAAGTCAAGAATAAAACCACACTAAAAATTGATCTGAATCAAGGCTATTCCTGATATTAATTAGGGTCAAATTTAAAGTATCTATAGTGTGATAGATATTATCTATTATCAAGAGTGCCGATTTTATTGAGTTTGTTAAGCGAACTAGGTGGAATCGGATGGGAAAACGATTAACCTCATAAATTGTATTGATTAAAAATGTGATGACCGTCAGTGGAAAAATTCGTCATAGATTTTGTTTATCACTCGGTCAGGATTATCAATTGGACGCATATTGAATAACGACTTAATCTTTGATTTAGATCAAGACGCAACAATGCGAATTGAATCTACCAGTCTTAGAAACAGTAGGCGGGTATCCGATATCAAGAATCTAGATAAGTAAACGCTCGGACAAGCGAGAGCATGTTGAGTGGTTACTTATTTGGATTAAAAAATACATGGATTAGAAACTAAGCCCTTCAATACTTCCGCATTATCTCAATAAATAACGCGCTTGTTTTCACGGGCACCCTGCTTGCTGGTATATCTGCGAGGAGTAAAGTCGTGAGCCAAAAAGAACAAATAAAAGCATACAAAGGTCCAGCTGGTGGTTGGGGTGCACTGAAAGCCGTAACCAGAAGTTGGTGGGGCAGTGAAAATGCAGTTAAAAACATTCGCACTATGCTCAAAACCAACCAAAATGGCGGTTTCGACTGTCCGGGATGTGCATGGGGTGAGTCGCCAGATAGTGGTAAAGTCAATTTTTGTGAGAATGGCGCGAAAGCGGTAAACTGGGAGGCGACCAATCGTCTGGTTGACCCTGAGTTTTTTGCCAATCACAGCGTTTCATCTCTCTCAACGCAAACCGATTACTGGTTGGAATACCAAGGCCGTATCACGCACCCAATGCGATACGATGCTGAATCCGATCACTATGTGCCAGTCTCTTGGGATGAGGCTTTTGCACTTGTCGCGAAACATCTCAATCAATTGGATTCACCACACCAAGCTGAGTTTTATACCTCTGGTCGTGCAAGCAACGAAGCGGCGTTTTTGTATCAGCTATTTGTGCGCGCATTCGGTACCAATAACTTTCCAGATTGTTCCAACATGTGTCACGAAGCCAGTGCAATAGGGATGAAAGACACCATTGGCGTTGGTAAAGGCACAGTGATCTTTGATGATTTTGAAGAAGCTGATGCGATTTTCGTGATTGGTCAAAACCCGGGCACGAACCACCCACGAATGCTTGAACCTCTGCGCGAAGCGGTAAAACGTGGTGCACAGGTTATCTGTCTAAACCCGCTCAAAGAGCGCGGATTAGAGCGTTTCCAAAACCCACAAATGCCGATTGAGATGTTGAGTAACGGCTCAGAGCCTACAAACACGGCGTACCTGCGTCCTGCTTTAGGTGGAGACATGGCAGTGTTTCGTGGCATCGCGAAATTCTTGTTGCAATGGGAGCGCGAGGCATTGCAAAACGGTGGCAAAGCGGTATTTGACCGCGAATTCATCAAACAACACACGATAGGTATTGATAAGTATTTGGCTGAAGTGGATGCAACCTCTTGGGAACACATCGCGGAACAATCGGGTCTTGATTTAAGTGAAATCGAGATGGTGGCGAGCATGTATCGACGTGCAGAACGTGTGATCATGTGTTGGGCGATGGGGTTGACTCAGCATCGTCACTCTGTGCCAACCATTAAAGAAGTCGCAAACGTGCAAATGTTACGAGGTAACGTTGGTAAGCCGGGAGCGGGGCTTTCACCAGTGCGTGGTCACAGTAACGTTCAGGGCGACCGTACGATGGGCATTGATGAAAAACCTTCAGATCTGTTGTTGGATCGCATTGAAAGTCGATTTAACTTTGACGTCCCGCGTGGTGAAGGCCACAACACTGTGCAAGCCATTAAAGCGATGGAAGAAGGGCAAGCGAAAGTATTTATCGGTTTGGGCGGTAACTTTGCACAAGCAACGCCAGACACAGAACGTACGCACAACGCGATGCGAAACTGTAATTTAACCGTACACATTTCGACGAAGTTAAATCGTTCTCACCTTGTCACAGGTAAAGATGCGCTTATTCTTCCGTGCTTAGGCCGTACCGAGATTGATCAGCAAGCGACGGGCCCACAAGGTGTGACGGTTGAAGATACTTTCAGCATGGTGCATATCTCATTTGGTCAGCTAAAACCGCGTTCGGAGCATTTGCGTTCAGAGCCAGCGATTATTGCTGGTATTGCCAATGCGACACTCGGGGCAAAACCAATTGATTGGTTGTGGGCAATTGAAGATTACGACCGTATTCGCGATTTGATTGCCGACACGATTCCGGGCTTTACCGACTTTAACCATAAGCTTAAACACCCAGGTGGATTCCACTTGGTAAACCCAGCTGCCGAGCGTCGATGGAATACACCAAGCGGCAAAGCACAGTTCAGCTCTAGCGAGTTGCCGAAGCAGTTGATCAGCGAAGCGATACTCGAAAAAGGCCAAAAGCCAGATTTGATCTTGCAAACCATGCGCTCACACGACCAATACAATACGACACTTTACGGCTTGAATGACCGTTATCGTGGAGTATTTGGTATGCGCGAAGTGCTGTTTATCAATGAAGCGGATATTCGTAAACTCGGTTTTGAACCGGGCGACAAAGTGGACATGGTGTCATTGTGGGAAGATGGCGTTGAGCGCCGTGTGAGCGGATTTACGCTTGTTGCCTATGATGTGCCAGCAGGTCAGGCGGCGGCTTACTATCCAGAAACAAACCCATTAGTTCCTTTGGACAGTTATGGGGATAGAACGTTTACGCCAACCTCTAAGTTTATTGCGATCAAATTGGAAAAATCGACATCCGATAAGATCGCTTTGGTGGAAGCGGAATAGTGACCAAACCGGCACAACGACATTTCCGATAAGCAAACGGCTGATATTAATTATCAGCCGTTTTTAATTGCGCTCAGTCTGCATTTAGTGCGCATAGCTTGTGTATAATGTTAATGACATTATGCTGCTCGATAATAGACAGATAAGGCCGATTTGAATCTAATTTCAAGTAGTAAAACTAATAAGAAGATGCTTATGACCTTGAAAAATATAATTAAATTAACAATCAGTCACTTAGTGGCAGTTTCTATTGGCATTGCGATAGGTATCTATACTTTACCGATCCTTATTGCACCACCTGCGCCGACCGATGAACAAGTTGCTAAGAGCAAGCAAGGTGCAGAATACAGCGCAGTGTTTAAGAGGGAACTCAAAGGTAGCGATGCTTTTCATTGGGGAGAGGGAGAGATTCATTTGAGTTCTGAAGTCATTACGTTGGTAGGAAAACTCGCTCCCGGACCAGACTATAAACTCTATCTATCTCCTAAGTTTGTCGAAACGGAACAAGAGTTTAATGACCTTAAATCTGAAATGAGCTTAATTGGTGATGTAAAAACGTTCGATAACTTCGTTGTTGAGGTTCCTCAAAGCACTTCAATTTCTGAATACAATACGGTTGTTGTATGGTGCGAGACATTCGGTGAGTTCATTACTTCGGCAAAGTATCAATAAACCTTAGCAGTAGAGTAAAAGGCTTTTCTTTTCACTTTACGCTAAGATGTTGTTTCGCATAATTAAGAGGCAAAGACTCTTAAACATTCTAAATTTAAGAGCCTTTGTTTAGAGTTATTGACAGAACCATTCGACTTGTTTCGACTTGTAAGTCGTTTGCACCTTTCAGGCTACGTTCTGGAAAAACAAGATTTCGAACTATTTAGAGTTATTCTCTGTTTGGCTTGTTTCGTTCGATGACGCTAATCGCAATGGCTAAAAATAGAATATCTTTTACTAAAAAGAAGTTTGTCACCAAAACCCCATCAGACACTTTCCATGTATTCGGTGTCGTAATTAGAAAGCTGAGTGTCGCAAGAAAAATAATTGCGGCGGCTATGCCAGAAAAATAAGCGACTCGTGTGTTTTTAAGGCCAACGATTAATCCAATAGCGACAATGATTTCTGTTGCGCCAATGATGTTTGATACGGCTTGAACTGACATCACATCATACAACCAACTCATCAGAAAATGATTTTCAACGAGCGGTTGTATAAGCTTGGCCTCTGTAGGTGTGAATTTATAAATACCAATCCATATTAGAACTAAAGAAACGCCGAAAACTCCGATAAGATATCCAATTGAGTCACATTGATGATGGCTTTTTACGTTTTGCATAATTAACTACATTCTCCTGTTTGTTAGCGCTTCCAACAAGACCTATAAGGTTGGTAGAAAATTTCATAGGTTTTTTTCGCTCAAACAACAGATATTAAAAATCACGTGATACAGAATTACGTGTTTGATAGAACTTAAGGATATTTCGTGGAAGTTAAAATTTTTCAGGTTGACTCGTTTACATCAGAGGTTTTCAAAGGTAATCCCGCGGGTGTTTGTATCACAGAGTCAAGCCTTGATGAGGAAACGATGTTGGCCATCGCGGCCGAGATGTCGTTATCTGAAACGGCATTTCTGTCACTCAATACAATGCAACTTCGTTGGTTTACACCGAGGACGGAAGTTGCTTTGTGTGGACACGGCACACTTGCAACGGCGCACGTTCTGAAAGAGCAGGGGTTATATAATACTGGAGATACGATTGAGTTCGTTACGCTATCTGGGGTTTTAACTGCACAACTCGATCATGAAGAAATTCATTTGGTGTTTCCTGCGCCAACTTTAGATATGAGAGCGAGTATTAACAAAGACTTACTTCATGGCTTGGGGCTAGATGCCGCCAATGTAGTCGCCTACGGTCAGTTTGATAATAAGCAGTTGATCGTCATTAATGATGAATTTGTGCTTGAACAGCTCGACCCTGATTTTGGTGCGCTGCTTAAACAAAAGGGCCGTGGCGTCGTCATCACTGCTCAATCAAGCACTGACGCCGATTTTGTCTCTCGATACTTCGCGCCTTGGGTAGGTGTTAATGAGGACCCAGTTACAGGCTCTGCACATTGCGCTTTATGTGTTTACTGGGCTAAAGAGCTCAACAAAAAGCAACTGAAAGGCTTCCAAGCCTCCAAGAGAAGTGGGGTCGTCCATACAGAGTTGTTAAGCACTGAGCACGTTAAGCTTTCTGGAAATGCGGTAACGATATTGCGAGGATATATGAGAATCGCGTAGCGGTCCTTGTGGGAATGATTTTATTTTCGTGTTACCCAATGCTCAATAGTGAAGACGCTTGAATGCTGCTTATTTAAGTGGCTGATTTTTTTTGTAAAAACACCCCTGGCACGGTGGTGTATAACGATTGGAGAGTTATATGAAAACTATCGGTCTTCTAGGTGGTATGAGCTGGGAGTCGACGCTTAGTTATTACAAATTGATCAACGAAGGAGTCAAAGAGGCGTTAGGCGGCCTAAATTCCGCAAAAATTTGTATGTATAGCGTGAATTTTTCGGAGATAGAGAAACTTCAACATCAAGGTAAATGGGAAGAAACGGCAAGCATTCTATCTGATGCTGCATCTTCAATAGAAAAAGGGGGCGCTGACTTCATTCTTATTTGTACTAACACAATGCACAAAGTTGCGCCTCAAATTGAAGCCAGTATTAATATCCCCATACTACATATCGCAGACGCGACTGCTGAGTTGCTTCGTGAGAAAGGGGTTCAAAAGGTCGGACTCCTTGGTACTCAATTCACAATGGAGCAAGACTTTTATAAAGGAAGGCTTTCCGACCGTTATGGGCTTGATGTCGTCATTCCCGATCAAGACGACCGCTCTAAAGTACATAACATTATTTATAAAGAGTTATGCCAAGGTGAAATCAAAGAGGAGTCAAGGACGATATACTTGCAAATTATTGAAAAACTAAAAGAGCACGGAGCTGAAGCTGTGATTCTCGGGTGCACTGAAATTGCCTTACTTGTAAACCAAAGTCACACCGAGGTTACACTACTTGATACCACTTCTATCCATGCTCAAGCAGCAGTCCGTTTGGCAATTGAAGGTGAATGATCTACGCTTTCTTTCCTGCAAAAAAAGAGAAAACCAAGCACGTGGTTTTCTCTTTTTTATTATCAAGTTATAAGCGAGCAAATTTGAGAGTTCTGTATCCACCAATCAAGTTGCGGGCTTTGTAACCATTGTTGACCAGCTGACGGTATGCTACGTTACCGCGTAACCCAACTTGACAGTAAATCACGATCTCTTTGTCTTTAGGAAGTTCGTGCATGCGACGACGTAGTTGATCGACAGGAATATTAATTGCACCTTCAAGATAACCAACGGACTCCAATTCACCAGGATTACGAACATCAAGTAACAGTTGGTCTTCTGTCAGTGAATCCATTTCATCATAATGAATCGCGGTCGCATCGCCTTTGATGATGTTATTTGCCACAAACGCCGCTTGGTTAATTACATCTTTAGCAGAGCCATAAGGTGGCGCGTAAGTTAGCTCGAGGTGTTGCAGTTGCTCTACCGTCATACCAGCACGCTGAGCAACTGCCATTACGTCGATACGTTTATCAACACCGTCTTTACCTACTGCTTGTGCACCTAATATTTTACCTGTTACTGGATCAAACAGCATTTTGAATGACACGGTTTCTGCACCTGGGTAGTAACTCGCGTGACTTGCTGTATGCACATACACTTTTTCATAAGCGATGTTTTCACGTTTCAGCTGTTTCTCGTTTTTACCAGTAGAAGCGACGGCTAAATCAAAGATCTTACAGATCGCCGTGCCTTGCGTACCTTGGTAAGTTTCTTGGCGGCCAAGCATGTTGTCTGCTGCCATTCGGCCTTGACGGTTTGCCGGGCCCGCAAGTGGCACTAGAGTTTGCTCGCCAGTCACGAAGTCTTTCTCTTCTACCGCGTCGCCGACAGCGTAGATCGAAGGATCGCTGGTTTGCATGTATTCATTGGTATAAATACCACCAAGAGCGCCGATTTCTAAGCCAGCTTCTTTTGCTAATTTGGTCTCGGGGCGAACACCAATTGCCATAATCAGAATATCGGTGGTGAGTCTTTCACCATTGTTTAGTGTTAATTCCAATTCACCTTCTAGATGTTGGTGTTTTTCGCTCTCACCAGAGTCGAAACTTGCCACGTGCTCGTTAGGTACGAATTTCACCGACTCAAGTGCGACGCCAAGTTTAAGGTCGATGCCTTTCTCACGAATTTCAGCATGTGCGAAGCCAGCCATTTCACGGTCAACGGGCGTCATCACTTGATCCGCCATTTCAACTAATGTGGTTTTTATGCCTAGCTGGTGGAAGGCTTCCATCATTTCCAAACCGATAAAACCACCACCAACGACCGTAGCGTGTTCAACTTTGTTGGTTTCGATCGTTTTAATGATGCGATCCATATCTGGAATATTGCGCAGCGAGTGCGTTAACGGGTTATCAATACCCGGAATAGGCGGCACAACTGGACCTGCGCCAGGGCTGAGTAGAAGAAAGTCGTAGCTCTCTTGGTATTCAGAGCCATCAAGCAAATTGTTAACCGTAACCGTTTTGTCTTGACGGTTAATAGAAACCACTTCGTTCATCACACGGACATCAACATTGAAACGCGCTAGAAAGCTTTCAGGCGTTTGAAGAAGCAGTTTGCTGCGCTCTTGGATATCGCCACCAATGTGATAGGGTAAGCCACAGTTTGCAAATGACACAAATGGACCGCGTTCAAACATAATGATTTCTGCGTCTTCACTAAGACGACGAGCGCGAGCTGCTGCAGATGCACCGCCAGCAACCCCACCAATAATCACGATTTTGCTCATGGATTTCTCCTGCTGAATGATCGAAAACGCCTACACCTTACTTAAATAAATTAGCTAAGTCTAATGTTATTTAATCTACATTAGCATTGACTTAATAATATTAATTAGTAATATCTAATAAAATGTAATGTAGTAATGAAGAGGCATAAGAATGGGCGACAGTATGCTACAAAGTGCGACCGAAGCGAGTGAGCTGCTTAAAATTATGGCTCATCCAGAGCGCCTAATCGTGATGTGTAAGCTGATTGAAGGCGAGAAAGGGGTCGGTGAACTTTTTGAAGGTTCATCATTAAGCCAATCTGCTTTTTCACAACATCTCACCGTATTGAGAAAGCACGACATTATTAAAGCTAGAAAAGTTTCTCAGCAGGTATTCTATTCAATTTCTGATGAAAGAGTTGGTCCGCTGGTTGAGGCCTTTAAGCAAGTTTTCTGTAAGTAATTAGTTTGGCGGTTGCTATGTTTGAAGTTCCTTGGATGTCGCTGTTGGGCGGCATAATAGTTGGCGTATCAGCGATAACACTGATGCTATTTACTGGCAAGACTGCTGGGATCAGTGGGATCTTAAACGGTGCCGTTGAGAACGCAGATCGCGTTTGGCGCATTGTTTTTTTAATTGCGATGGTATTAGGTGGCGTGTTTGCTGTTTATGTTCTTGGCGGGCATGTACCAGAACAGTACAGCGGTTCTGTTGTTTTAGTTATCGTTGCTGGCTTGTTAGTCGGTGTCGGTACGCGTATCGGCAATGGTTGTACTAGTGGTCATGGCATTTGTGGGATAGGGCGTTTCTCAATCCGTTCTGTGGTCGCGACGTGTACTTTTATGGCCACAGCCATGTTAACCGTCTTGCTAGTATCGTGAGGAATAGTGCCGTTATGAAAACTCATGTAATGAAAAGTATTAAGCAAATGTCCGTTGTTGCATTTTCTGGTGTGCTCTTTGGTATTGGTATGGTGGTCTCTGGTATGGCTGAACCGGCAAAAGTGATTGGCTTTCTCGATATTACTGGAGCATGGGATCCAAGCTTAGCCTTTGTAATGGGCGGAGCACTTGCGGTGTTCGTTCCAGCTTATCTTTTATTAATAAAGCCAAGAAGCGAATCTGTGTTTGGTGATGAGATTGTATGCCCAACTTCTAAAGCGATAGACAAAAAGTTAGTCGGTGGTGCTGTACTGTTTGGTATTGGTTGGGGGTTACTGGGTGTGTGTCCTGGTCCTGCGGTTGCCAGCCTTTTCACTGGCAACACACAAGTTCTGCTCTTTATAGTGGCAATGTTGGCTGGGTCATTCACCGCTAAAAGAGTGGTTCGTCAATAAAGAAAGTACTTCAACGTTAAAAATAGTACTTAAACGCTAAAAAGTGAGTGTCGTAGAAACCGGGCAATGGTCACTCAGTTTATAGTCGAGTACATCTTGTGTTTTGAAAACGGTTTGAACACCAGACGACGCCTTTAAATCACCACTCACAATAATGTGGTCTATCACCGAGCGGAATTGGTGGGTTTTATTCGGATTACGATTAGAACGCACTTTACATTCCGCTTTAGTCTCTTTAGTCACTAGCTTTGCACTAGTATTGTCCGATATCACGTCCCACAACCAATCTCCTTGATAACCCAAGTTGTGGTTAAAGTCGCCAAGCACGACATAATGTTGTTTGTTGTCCTCGCGCGCCTTTATCCACTTAGCTAGTGCCTGTCCTTGTTGTTTCACTATCTTACAATCGCGGTTATTACGATACGCGCCACTGCAACCCGCTTTCAGATGTACAGAGAGTAGGTGAGTCTCGTTTTCTTGGTTTGGATTTAAAACAAGGTAGCTCGCGAAGCGCAGCTTGCTGTTGCCTCGTGTGATAGAGAAGTCTGGCTTGTCTAATACGCTTACGCCATTGCGCACGGCAAAGCCTGTGTATTGGTTGGTGTCGTTAAACTGAAGGTGTCGGTTGGAGGCGTTTGAACGATCGGAAAGATAAATAGTGAAGTCGTTGCCAACAGCTTTTTGCATTGCAGCGACGCTTTCGACTTCTTGAAAAGCAAGAATGTCGGCTTGTGTTTTATCCACATAGTGGGTCAGTTTTTCAAAATCTTGTGGTGTTCTCGACACTTTTCCACCATCTATAGATAACCATTCTATGTTCCAACTGGTTAGATTGATGGAGTTTTGAGCAAATGAAAGAGAACTAAAAAGTAATATTAACGTAACAAAAAGTGATCGCATTTTGGCCTGTTGCACTCCTATCTTTTAGCGTATTCCTTTCCATCCTTTATCCTACAAGACCTCCAAAAATAGCAAGTAGATTTAGTACCAATTTTGCAATTTTCATGGTTTTCTTCGCAACTGAGATCAACGCCAATAAGATCGATTTCTTCTTGTTCGCTAGCCAATCTTTATTGATCAAAATCAATGTTTTCGAGTGGTGCTTCTCGTTAAATACGCCACAATATATTGTGTTGCTAGAATAAAAAATAACCCCATATAGTGTGTTTGTGGATAACTCTGTGAGTATGCTCGGGTAAGGAGAACAAGGTGAAACCAATCGTAATCAAACGCGACGGATCAAGAGCTCCGTTCAACAGGGATCGTATCCAAGCAGCAGTTGAAGCAGCAGCGGAAAACAAAGATAAAGATGTCGCTATTTATGCTCTTAATGTGGCTCTTGCTGTCGAGTTACAGTTAAGAGAACACGATGAAGTTCACATCCATGAGATTCAAGACTTAGTCGAAAATGAACTCATGCAAGGTCCTTACAAAGCCCTAGCGCGTTCTTACATTGAATATCGCCACGATCGCGACATCGCTCGTGAGAAGCAAAGTGCACTAACTCGCGAAATCGAAGGTTTGATTGAAGAAAGTAATCTGGATCTAATCAACGAGAACGCGAACAAAGACGGCAAAGTAATTCCGACTCAACGTGACTTGTTGGCTGGTATCGTAGCGAAACACTATGCGAAGACGCACATTCTTCCTCGCGATGTGGTTCAAGCGCACGAAGTGGGTGACATTCACTACCACGATTTAGACTACGCACCGTTCTTCCCAATGTTTAACTGTATGCTTATCGATCTTAAAGGCATGCTGACGCATGGTTTTAAAATGGGTAACGCTGAGATTGATACGCCAAAATCAATTTCGACTGCAACAGCGGTAACAGCGCAAATCATTGCTCAAGTCGCGAGCCACATTTACGGCGGTACAACCATCAACCGTATTGATGAGGTTCTAGAACCGTACGTAATCACAAGCTACGAGAAACACCTAGAGATCGCAAAAGAGTGGAACATTGCTGAGCCAGAAGAGTTCGCAAAAGCACGCACTGAGAAAGAGTGTTACGACGCGTTCCAATCTCTAGAGTACGAGGTAAACACGCTACACACGGCGAACGGTCAAACACCATTCGTTACGTTTGGTTTTGGTCTTGGTACAAGCTGGGCATCACGCCTTATCCAGAAATCGATTCTGAAGAATCGTATTGCAGGTCTAGGCAAGAACCGTAAAACAGCGGTATTCCCTAAACTTGTATTCGGCATCAAAGATGGTTTGAACCACAAATCAGAAGATCCAAACTACGACATCAAGCAACTTGCGCTTGAGTGTGCGTCTAAGCGTATGTACCCTGACATTCTTAACTACGACAAAGTAGTGGAAGTAACCGGTTCATTCAAAACGCCAATGGGTTGCCGTAGCTTCCTTGGTACTTACGAAGAAAACGGTGAGCTGATTCACGAAGGTCGTAACAACCTTGGCGTCGTGAGCTTGAACCTTCCTCGTATCGCTATCCGTGCAAACGGAAGCGAAGAGAAATTCTACGAGCTTCTAAATGACCGCCTACGTCTTGCTCGTAAAGCACTAGAGACACGTATCTCTCGCCTTGAAAACGTGAAAGCACGTGTGGCCCCAATCCTATACATGGAAGGCGCATGTGGTGTTCGCTTGAAAGCAGACGACTCAATCGCAGATATCTTCAAGAACGGTCGTGCGTCTATTTCTCTTGGTTACATCGGTGTACACGAGACAATTAACGCGCTATTCGGTACAGAAGCGCACGTTTATGATGACGCTGTTTTGCGTGAAAAAGCGGTCGCGATCATCAAGCATCTAAAAGATGCTGTGAATCAATGGGCTGACGAAACAGGTTATGGCTTCAGCTTATATGCAACGCCAAGTGAAAACCTATGTAGCCGTTTCTGCCGCATCGATGCGAAAGAGTTCGGCGTAATTGAAGGCGTAACAGACAAAGGTTACTACACCAACAGCTTCCACCTAGATGTTGAGAAGAAGGTGAACCCATACGACAAGATCGACTTTGAGATGCCTTACCCAGAAATCTCAAGCGGCGGCTTTATCTGTTACGGCGAGTTCCCGAACATGCAACGTAACGTTGAAGCACTAGAAAACGTATGGGACTACAGTTACACCCGAGTGCCTTACTACGGTACAAACACGCCAATTGATGAGTGCTACGAGTGTGGCTACAACGGCGAGTTTGACTGTACAAGTAAAGGCTTCACTTGCCCAAGCTGTGGTAACCATGACTCAACTAAAGTATCAGTAACACGTCGAGTTTGTGGCTACCTAGGCAGCCCAGATGCACGCCCGTTTAACTTCGGTAAGCAAGAAGAAGTGAAGCGCCGAGTTAAACACCTGTAAGGTTTACTACCACTCGTTTTAACACTTTGAAAATCAACTTTAAACAGGTTGATTTTCTCTTTCGCGATAACACAGAGACGCATTATGAATTACCACCAATACTATCCAATTGACGTTGTTAACGGACCGGGTACGCGCTGCACGCTGTTTGTGTCGGGTTGTGTGCATCAGTGCCGTGGGTGTTATAACCAGTCGACGCAACGTTTGGATTCTGGTGTACTTTTCACGCAAGAAGCGGAAGACAAAATCATCGCTGACTTAAACGACACGCGTATCAAACGCCGTGGCTTGTCGTTGTCGGGTGGAGATCCGCTTCACCCTGCTAATGTGCCTCATATTTTGAAGATAGTGAAAAGGGTGAGAGAGGAGTGCCCAGGTAAAGACATTTGGGTTTGGACTGGCTACACGCTGACGGAACTGAATAACGCGCAAAGGGAAGTGGTGCAATACATCGATGTTTTGATTGATGGTAAGTTTGAACAAGACAAGAAAGACCTCAATCTCGAATGGCGTGGCAGTTCAAACCAAATCATTCATCGCTTTACGGACATCTAATCAAGCATTCTCCGCACATAAAAAGGGCTCACGCGTGCATAACGGGTGAGCCCTTTTGGTGTGAGTTCGTTAATGTCTTTTTGGTTACGCTGTCACCGATTGGTCATCTTCAACCATATTATTTATCCAACGTTTAGATTGAATACGGTAAGTCGTCAGTACGCCTTTCACTAACTCTTCCGCGAGCAGAGACATCAAGACAAAATGCAAAGGCAGCCCTAACACCATGCCTGTGTGATAAGTAAGGGGGATGCCAATAGCCCACTGACCGAACGTGTCGATGAAAATGCTATAGCGAATATCAGCGCCACTCTTTAGTACGCCGCCAATTCCAACCATGTTAAACACCCTCAAAATCATACCTAGCGCCATGACTAAACATACGTTAAGTGCCATGTCTGCATCGGTTAACGGGCTCAGTACCAATAGGTGATGAATCATGGGCGAGCTCAACCACACTAGGAAAAACAGCAAGGTGGCTAAGATTGCGCTGGTTAACACATACCACCACGCCGTTTTCTCGACTCGGTCATAATGTTTTGCACCAATATCATTCCCAAGAAGAACGGATGCAGCGACCGCAAATCCCATAAAGGTTGAAATCAGTACCCCTTCAATCGGTGATAAGAATGAGATGATCGCCAGTTCTGAAACGCCCAATTGACCATAGATGATGCTGTAAACGATCAATCCACCAGTCCAAAGTGCATCGTGGACCAACATGGGTAAAGAAACCTTAAAGTACTTTTTTCGATACTGTTTTAAGCGGCCTTGTACCCAATCGAACTTAGTCGGAATTAGGTAAGCATATCGTTTGTAGAAAAAATAAATCAAGACGGCGGTTTGGAAAAATCGAGAAACAAAACTACCTACGGCTGCACCAAATACGCCCCATTGAGGGAAACCAAATAAACCAAAAATCAAAACATAATTAAGCGCGACGTTAACGACAATGGCGGAGATACTAACGTTGGTTGCCAGTTTGGTTTGGCCCACGGAGCGCAATACCGCTTCAATCGGTACTACTATCGCCGTAGCAATGAGGCTAAAGCCCGTAACCACAAGATAATCACGTGCATAAGTGACGTATTCAGGATCGTCTGACATAAAAGAGACGATCTCTTCATCAAAAATCGCATAAAGAACGATAAACGGCAGCGTCACCAAAATGGAAATAAACCAAGATTGCGCCAACGTTCTGCGAATTCCGGCTAGGTTTCCTGAGCCGTAGTATTGAGAAGCAAGTACGGTAACTGCACCGCACAGGCCAAAGACAACCGCTAGGTTGAAGAAAAAGATACGATTTCCAACTCCAACTGCTGCCGTTGCAGATTCTCCGAGTAGGCTTACCATGAAAATATCCACGACGCCGAGCAAAGCAAAAAGCATGGACTGAAGTGAAACAGGTAGGCCAATCGTAATCAGCTTTTGCCAAAATGCTTTATCGATGTATTCGCGTGTTAAGAGCATCGCATTTCTCCTTAAAGATTAATGCGAGTAGTTTATCCTCATGATTTGGCGGTGTATTTTTCAAAGGAATCCAAAACCTTTGTAAAACTCTCTACTAACGCACATGTGAGCCAATAAATCATGGAAGATAAACAAGAACGCTACGCGATTTCAGAAAAAACTTATCAAGAGTTTATTGATCACAGTCGAGTATTAGCACTTGAGGAGAGAGGCATTGTGCAGTGCGGCATTGCCACTTGTCGTGACTTCTTCTCTGTTTATCGTAAAAACCAAAAGAAACACATGCTGCTCTATACGGTGCGTGGTAAAGGGTGGCTAGAGAGTGGGACTTATCGATACGATTTGGAGCCGGGCTCGTTGATTACAGTACCCGCAGGTGTTGAAAACGGTTTTGGTATAGAAGAAGAACCTTGGCAGATCGCGTGGCTTTTTCTTGCTACTGATAGAGAGTGGCCGATATTAGAATGCGATGTTCGCTATCAGCTTTCATCTACACCTGAAGTGATGTATGCATGTATCCAAACACTACTACGCAGCATTCACCTTCCAATCGATTATGGTGGTGCGGTAGGTGAGCATAGTGTGGCTCAGTTAGAGCTGATGTTAAACATGCCGCCCTCAGAGTCGATATCACGCAGCCAATTGAGGCTTCGGCGTGTATTTGACCTTGTCCAACGTCAGCTCCATAAGGATTGGAGCGTTGAGCAGGTGGCGGCTCTATATCCATGTTCGGAGCCTCATTTGCATCGACTGACTCAAAAGCAGTTTGGTCGAAGCCCAATGGCACATTTAACGCGTATGCGCATGGAATATGCTGCTAGGTTACTTCGTTCAACAGAATGGCCAATTCAGCATATTGGAGAAATAGTCGGATATCCGACCAGCGCAAACTTTAGTACACGTTTTAAAGCGTGGTCAACCATGACACCAAGAGAGTTTAGAAAAAACGGTAGAGTGGATTGGTACGACGAGGAGTGAATCGTTCTTTTTCTGAACGATAGAGCGCACAAAACTCACCGCAATCCAGAATTTTGTTCTCTAATTGATGAAATAAGTGAAAAATCATTTCGTCATTTTTTGCGATGGTGTTAACGTGAGGTTCGGTACTTGAATTTCAAAGGGTTATGACTTTCATGTTTTCTAATCTCCCAACTCCCGTATTAGATCCTATTTTATCTCTATCCGTTGCATACCGTAACGATGAACGTCCAAACAAGGTTGACCTTGGCATTGGCGTATACAAAAACAGCGCAGGCGAAACGCCGATTATGAAAGCCATTCAAATGGCGCAGGATGTCGTTGTTGAAACTCAAAAAACCAAGTCTTATGTTGGTCTTGCGGGTTGCGAAGAATTTAATAAAAGCATGATCGATTTGCTGCTGACGGGAACGTCTGCAATGGATCGTGTTGCAGCTATTCAAACGCCAGGTGCAAGTGGTGCGCTGCGTATGCTCGGTGATCTAATGAAGATCGCACAGCCAGATACGACGGTTTGGATTTCCAACCCAAGCTACGTAAACCACAAGCCAGTGATGGAAGCAGCAGGCCTTAAAGTTAAGTTCTACCACTATTTCTCTTCGGAAACGAAACAAGTAGACACCGCAAAAATGATGGATGATCTTGCGAAAGCTGGGCCTTCAGATGTGGTACTTCTTCATGGTTGTTGCCACAACCCAACTGGTGCAGATATTGACTTCTCTGCTTGGCAAGCCATTACAGAATTGTCGCAGAAGAACGGTTTCATCCCATTTGTGGACATTGCTTACCAAGGCTTCGGTGATGGCCTAGAAGAAGACGCAAAAGGTCTTCGTTTTATGGCAGATAACGTTGAAGAGATGTTGATTACTACTTCATGTTCGAAGAACTTTGGTCTGTACCGTGAACGAACTGGTGCAGCGATTGTGGTTGGTAAGAACATGCATGATGTAACCAATGCAAAAGGTAAACTCCTCACTCTAGCTCGCTCGACTTACACGATGCCACCCGACCATGGTGCAGCTTTAGTCAAGACCATTCTGCAAGATGACAATCTCACTTCCGTTTGGAAGCAAGAATTGAGTGAAATGCAACATCGTTTGGTTAGCCTTCGTCAAAGTTTGTGTAACGAGTTGAGAAACAACCATAATACAGATCAATTTGATTTCATTGAGGGTCACAAAGGCATGTTTACTGTGCTAGGCTTTAGTGGAAACCAAATGGCGCAACTGCGTGAAGATTATGGCATTTATGGTGTTGGCGATGGTCGAATTAACATTGCCGGACTTACCGAAACTCATATTCCATACGTAGCGGACGCAATTAAGAAAGTATCTCAAGCTTAATTGGAGTGTGGATGAAAAACTGGAAACTGATTCTGCCGCTTATGATGAGCGGCAGTTTAATTGCTTGTACGTCAACTCAAACGACGCAGGAACCTGTTGAGCCAGAGTCGCCAAAGGTCGAAGCGCCCGTTAAAGTCGAGCCAGAAGTGAAACCTGAGGTAGATCCAAAGCCTGAGGTGGAGCCCAAACCAGAAGCGAAACCTGAGAAAAAGCCGGAACCAAAGCCTAAGAAGCCAGTCAAGGTCACAAAAACACCCGATGGCATGTTAATTCTTGGTTCTGAAGAATGGGTTTATGTTCCTGAAATTGACCAGACTTTCAAGGCTAGAGTCGATACAGGTGCGACAACATCATCAATTAGTGCGACTGACATTGTTCCGTTTGAGCGTGATGGTAAAGACTGGGTTAAATTTAAGATAGATTTAGGTGACAAAGACACCAAAGAATTTAAAGTACCCGTTGAGCGCTGGGCTAAAGTTAAGCAGTCTTCGTCAGAAGAGGTGGATAAACGAGCGGTGGTAAAAGCCTACATTACCGTTGGGGATCACAAAGAAAAGACAGAGTTTACGTTAGCCGATCGCGGACATATGACGTTTCCAATTTTGCTTGGTCGAAGCTTTTTTAGAGATATCGCCGTTGTAGATGTATCGAAAAAATATGTGCAAGATAAACCTAAAAAAACCGCTAAAAACTGATGTATTACAGCTAGTTTCTGCTAGAAGCTAATAATTCGTGATTAACAAAAAATGGCCTCCAAAATTGGAGGCCATTTTTATTGAATCATATGCTTGCTTGTGATGCCCTGGTAGTCATAGTCATGTCCACTAAAATGCAAAACGAGCAGACATTACAATTTGCTGGCCATAGACACCATTATTTTTGAAATCTGCACCAAGCGATAGTTGCTGAGTTGAGTGGAATCGTGCGCCCAGATTGTAAATGGTGTTCGAATCGTCATTATCTATGATTTGGCCGATACGGCCATGTAGCTCAACATTTTGCATAAACCAAATACGAGTACCAATATTCACTTCCGTGCGCCACTCGTCACCCACTTTATCACTGCCGTTCTCTTTAATGTTGTGTACCAACATTTGGCCATAAATATCTGCAAATTGGCCTGCTGGCCCATTAAAGCCTATACCACCAGCAATGTCCCAGTCTCCGCTAAACTCACTGTCTGCGCGAGCAATGAAATGGGTATTCTCTGTAAAGTAGGTATTGAACTCGCCACCAAATGTACCAGGGCTAGTGCCCATGCGAAATTCCATCGTGTTGTAGTTGAAATTATTTGCATGTGCGGAAAGTGGCAAAATAGCACACAAACCAAAGGCTGCAACCTTTAGAGCTTTACCTAGCATGGTGTCTCCGGGCAAGATGATTAAAATGAACAAAAAAATGGTCTGCAAAAAGCAGACCAAGATTGATAAAGCTATCATTTTAAGTGCTTGCCGTCATTATTTAGCTGTAATCGTCACTACATCATGTTGATATGCACAGCAATCGGGGTTTGTTTTACATGACCACGAGTTGTTCGACTTCAATCTCTGGTTTGTTCCCGCCTTCAAATTCGCCAAACAGACGGACTTTAGTCGTGTGATCAATCGGAGTATTTAGCTGAATATCGTCATCGAGTTCGACCATCACTTCACCGGAACCATCGCTAAAGACAAACTTATCCGCGCGAACTTGACGCAATAAGTTACCTTCAACGACCACATCTTTTTCAGTAAACATATTGGAGTCGTTTAGCAAGGCATCCAATTTTTCCACAGTGACAGGACCGTTAAACTGCAAGTTTGATTGGTTTTGAGTGTTATCTTTCGCGAACGCGATAGAAGGAGCAATAGCTAAGGCGGTGATTGTTGCGATAATTGTATTCTTTTTCATGTTACATCCTCATCGGTTTGTTTTGATGGGGTCATTAAAACAGGGCTTGTTTGAACCAATGATGATTTCAACATTCATATTCTATTCATTTGCTTGAGTAAGTGGGGACGATGACGTTATGATTGTTCATCTTCCTCTATTCCTTACAAATGTTCATGAAATCAGCGATCCCATCTTTAATGGTTCAAGGCACCACTTCGGATGCCGGAAAAAGTGTCCTTGTGGCAGGTTTATGCCGTGTATTAGCAAGAAAAGGGATAAATGTTGCCCCATTTAAGCCACAAAACATGGCACTAAATAGTGCGGTAACCAAAGATGGCGGTGAAATAGGTCGAGCACAGGCCGTTCAGGCACAGGCGTGTAATATTGAGCCAACCGTACATATGAATCCGGTTTTAATTAAACCTAACAGTGATACAGGTGCTCAAATCATTTTGCAGGGTAAGGCGATTTCCAATATGGATGCGGCTGGCTTTCATGATTACAAGAAAGTGGCGATGGACACGGTGTTAGATTCCTTCTCTCGTCTGACTCAAGAATTTGATTCGATCATTATCGAGGGCGCGGGGAGTCCTGCTGAAATCAATTTACGAGAAGGCGATATTGCAAACATGGGTTTTGCTGAGGCCGCTGATGTACCAGTGATCATTGTCGCTGATATTGATCGTGGTGGAGTGTTTGCACATTTGTACGGAACACTTGCGTTACTTTCTGAATCTGAACAAGCGCGAGTAAAAGGATTTGTTATCAACCGTTTTCGAGGTGATATTCGTTTATTGCAATCGGGCCTCGATTGGCTAGAAGAAAAAACAGGTAAATCTGTACTTGGTGTACTTCCTTTTCTTCATGGTTTGAATTTAGAAGCAGAAGACGCGATCACTGCACAGCAAGAGTTGCACTCTGAGGTAAAACTGAATGTTGTTGTGCCTGTTTTAACCCGGATTAGTAATCATACTGATTTTGATGTGCTGCGATTGAATCCAGACATCAATCTACGTTATGTAGGTAAAGGCGAAAAAATAGATAAAGCCGACCTGGTTATTTTGCCTGGGACCAAATCGGTCAGAGACGATCTGGATTATTTAAGAAGCCAGGGGTGGGATAAAGATATCTTGCGTCATATTCGTCTTGGTGGAAAAGTGATTGGTATCTGTGGCGGCTACCAGATGCTTGGAAACTTGATTGATGATCCAAACGGCGTCGAAGGCCAACCAGGTCAAAGCGAAGGACTTGGCTTGCTTGATATCACTACGACGCTAACTAACAGCAAACAGCTTACAAACACACAAGCACAGCTTTCTCTTAACGGCAAAACAGCCAATGTAAAGGGTTATGAAATCCACGCAGGGCGAAGTGAAGTACGGGGCCTGCAACCTCTTACATTCAGTTCCGGTGAAGCGGAGGGGGCGATCAGCGAGTGTGGCCAAATCATGGGAACCTACCTTCACGGGTTCTTTGACGAGGCAGCTGTCTTAAGCCTGGTATCAGAATGGGTAAACGGCACCCAAATCAAACAACAAGACTTTGAAGAGTTAAAGGAGCAAGGCATTAATCGCATCGCAGATGCGATAGAACAACATGTGCGCCTTGATTTTTTGTTTAAATAGCCCATTAACTGATTGAACTTTATATTTAAATAACCTGTTCTTTCGCTTGCCTTGTATTGGAGTATCTCTATGAAAGCATGGAAACAGTATGCTTGCCTTACGGTAGTATTAAGCATTTCATTTTCAGCAAACGCATCAACGAACCTAAAAGTGTATGCAGCCTCTTCTATGACGAATGCGATTAACGAGATCGCGCAAAACTTTGAAGAAAAGTATGACGTTTCTATCACTCCCGTTTATGGTGGTTCTTCTTCTATCGCTCGACAAATTATCAATGGCGCACCAGCGGATGTATTCATTTCTGCGAACACGAAATGGATGGATTATTTGGTCGATAAAGACGTCATTTTTCGTGACAATGTCACAAATCTAGTGCGCAATAGCTTAGTGTTGATTGCTCCCCAGTCTTCAGAATTAACCTCATTTAACTTTTCTGATGCAAAGGCATGGGAGAAGGCATTGCATGGAAATCGTCTTGCTTTAGGCAATCCGACGTCAGTACCTGCTGGTATGTACGCGAAAGAGTCATTGACTACACTGGGTGTATGGAAAGCGGTTCAAACTCACGTCGCACCAGCAAAGAATGTGCGCTTAGCTTTGGCGTTGGTTGAACGTGGAGAAGCGCCTTTAGGTGTGGTCTACAAAACCGATGCTCAGTTAACTGATAAAGTCAAAATTGTCGGCGAATTTGCGAGTGATACGCATGCGGCTATTGTGTACCCGGCTGCAATTGTGAATGATTCTACTGAGTCGGAGCAGTTCTTCCAATACCTAAAATCGGACGAAGCCGCACGCGTTTTTGCTCAATATGGCTTTCAGCAATAAACCGGCCTTCAATTATAGGAACGAAGCGTGACAGAACTGGAATACCAAGCCTTAATGTTAAGCCTCAAAGTAGGCGCGTACGCAGTACTTTGGCTGATTCCTCTCGGCGTTTTTCTTGCTTGGCTACTTTCTCGAAAAACGTTCTTTGGTAAATCGATTCTCGATAGCTTAATTCATTTACCACTGGTATTGCCGCCAGTGGTAATCGGCTATTTATTGTTGATTTCTTTAGGACGACAAGGGGTCCTTGGAAAGTGGCTCTATGAAAACTTAGGGGTAGTATTTAGCTTTAATTGGAAAGGGGCAGTAGTCGCTTGTATTGTCGTGGCTTTGCCTTTGATGGTTCGTTCAGTACGCTTAAGCTTAGATAGCGTCGACCCTAAATTGGAGCACGCAGCCTCTACGTTAGGCGCTTCTCCTTTAAAAGTGTTTCTCACCATCACGTTACCACTGACCATTCCCGGAATTATTACGGGCACGATGCTGTCATTTGCTCGTAGTCTTGGCGAATTCGGGGCGACGATCAGTTTCGTCTCTAACATTCCGGGTGAGACCCAAACGATTCCGCTGGCAATGTACAACTTTATTGAAACGCCAGGTGCAGAAATGCAGGCGGCTCGTCTGTGTATCATTTCTATCGCGTTAGCCTTGTCTACATTAATGATCTCTGAATGGCTAAATCGTAAAGCGGCAAGCAGATTGGGTGCGAAGCAATGACGATTAAAGTCCAATTTAAACAAATGCTTGGTGAGACTGACTTCGACATCAAACTTAAGTTACCCTGTAATGGAATTAGTGCCTTGTTTGGACGATCTGGTGCAGGTAAAACGACGTTGATTAACATCATCAGCGGATTGGTCACTCCAAGGCAAGGGTATGTTGCGGTTGGTGAGCATGTTTTGTTTGACAGTGAACAGGGAATCAACCTACCAACGCACAAGCGTGGTATTGGTTATGTGTTTCAGGATTCACGTCTGTTTCCTCACTATTCGGTTCAAGGCAATTTGTTATATGGCGTTAAAGAAAAAGATGACGAGTATTTTGATGCAGTCACCGAACTCTTGTCTATCAAACCGTTACTAAAGCGCTTTCCGGTATCACTTTCTGGTGGTGAAAAGCAACGTGTTGCGATTGCGCGCGCATTGCTATCTAAACCCAATTTGCTTTTGATGGATGAGCCACTTGCCTCACTCGATATGCCAAGAAAGCGTGAGGTAATGCCTTTTCTTGAGGAGTTGTCGGAGAAGGTAAATATCCCTATTATCTATGTCACACACAGTCTCCAGGAAATTTTAAGGCTTGCTCAGCACCTTGCAATTATTGACCAAGGTAAAATTTCGAGTTCAGGTAAGCTTGAGGAAGTGTGGGCTTCTCATGCTATGCGTCCATGGCAATCTTTCTCAGATCAAAGCAGCTTATTTGAAGGCCGGATTGCTGAACATCATGCACGTTATGCACTGACTTGTATCAGCCTTGCACCTAATGTATTCCTGTGGGTGCAAAAGATCGACGGAACACCAGACACGCCAATACGCTTGCAAGTGCGTGCCAACGACGTTTCTATCACGCTCGAGCAACCCAAGGCGACGTCGATTCGAAATATTTTGCCTGCTATTGTCGATTCCATCGAGGCGTTTAACGCAGCCGATGACAAGCAGAGTATTAATGTATCACTCAAGCTAGACGAGAAATGTTATTTGTGGGCAACGATCACACCGTGGGCCCTTGATGATCTCAACCTAAAAGTTGGTAGCCGTGTTTTTGCACAAATTAAAGGTGTCAGTGTGACACAAAAAGATATGGCACTAGCGCCTCATTAACCGTTTAGACTGATTTACGCTTCATGATCAAAAAAGGCCGCAAAGTGCGGCCTTTGTTACTAGAAGAATGTCGGAATTACTTCGCGAATACTTCTTTGAATTCACGCTTAAGAAGTGGGTCACGACGTGCTTTCTTAAGTTGCTTAACCATGTCTTTCACACAGTTGTGAAGCACATTATCAAGTAGTTGAGCACGGTATTCTTCTTTATCTTCATCTGTCATGTTTTCTGGCAGATTAAGAGTCGGAAACTCTTCCATCACATTAATACCAGCGAATGCTTGGCCTACAGAAACTAGAGCATGAAACTGTTCAAAGTTGTCTAGAATGTTCTGTGCACTTGCTGGCATTTCGTCCCATGATTCACGTACCGCTTCTTCAGACACTTCATGGATAGAGGTAACCATTTCGAACATTTGCTCTGGAACTTCGTCAAATTCGATAACTTTACGTAGCTCTGGAGAAATGCTGGCTAGATCGATTTTTTTGCTTTCGCTGTTAGTTGCTTCTGACATGGTGTGTCTCTCATTACAAAAAGGCGGGAATATTAATACCAAATGCATCAAATAGCTATACCCATTAATCCACAAGATGACCAAAGTGAATGAGTTTGTTGAACTTCTGCTCACAGGCCATGATTAGATAGGGTAACGTCCAGTCTAACTGCTTTATGCAATGGATTCCGTGATATTCAAACAAAAATATAGCACTTAATTATGAGTCGAATGCAACAACTCTATGAGTATGGTATATGTTTAATAAAGACATAATTAAAAATGGAACGCGTTATGCAACCGACAGGGACATCGATGCGAATCCTTCTGGTTGACGATGTTCAGCTAGACAGGATGCAGTTGGCTATTCGTCTAAAGCAACTTGGACATATTGTAAAAGCCGTAGGTAGTGGACTAGAGGCGTTAAATACCTACGAGAGTTTTGATCCGGAACTGGTGTTACTCGATATATCAATGCCAGATATGAACGGTTTTGAAGTCTCTCTTCATATAAGAGAAACGTTTCCGGATTGGATCCCTATTATTTTCTTGAGTAGTCACGAAGAGCCAGAAATGATTGCTAAAGCCATAGACGCGGGCGGTGATGACTATTTAATTAAGCCGGTAGATAAACTGGTACTGAACTCTAAACTTATCGCAATGCAGCGTATTGCTCATATGAGACGAGAGCTTAAGCAAGCGACAACTCAATTGGAGCAAGTTAATCAACTTTTGACTCAGCAAGCGAATGAAGATGGCCTAACCAAACTCTATAACCGCCGTTATATCGACCATAAGTTGGAATCGATGGTTGCATGGCATGGCCGTCACAATATGCCAATGGCTTTGATTCTATTGGACGTCGATTTTTTTAAACCGTTTAATGATAATTACGGTCATATTGAAGGCGACCGTTGCTTGCAAGCGATTGCGAATCAACTAAAGGCGACGTTTTGTCGCTCTGGGGAATATGTAGGTCGATATGGTGGAGAAGAGTTTGTTGTGTTGCTAGGGTGTACCGACACTCAAACAGCAGAAAGAGAAGCCGAGCGTATACAAGAGGCTATGTATTTTCTCGATTACCCACATGAGTATTCTAGTGTGTCAAATAGAGTGACAGTGTCACAGGGTGTTTTTGTTTTTCAACCAACAGGGAAAGAAGTGCAATCAGACTTGTATGCAACCGTTGATAAAGCACTATATACATCAAAATCTTTGGGAAGAAACACACATACTTTAGTTAATTCTCTTTAAAAACAAAATCTTATGAACGCCACTCTTTTTGTTGCGTTGTCACTTTTTGGTGGTTATTTTAAAGCTCACTCAAAGTAAGATAGGCAAACAGTGCGAACGGAATGTCGCAATCGGGCGTATACCTTATACCTTTGATTAGATAGATAACATCGGGATAGTGGCAACGATGAGTGCAGTTATTATGCTGATGGGGAAGTTCGGTTTTGTTGTAAACCCAGACAAGCTTGTTAACTTTCACGATTGGTGAGGGTCTAACGAAGCTTTATGCAGTTACGTCCGGCCTTTTTCGCTTTGTAAAGTGCTTCGTCCGCTGATTTAATGACGTCCAGAGGAGCTTGCCCATTCCGGCTATCAGCAACTCCGAAACTTGCGGTAACAAAAACCGACTTTCTTTTCGAACTGTTGCTACCACGACGTTTTTGTCCTTGTTTATGGTTCTCAGGGCGAGATTCTTCATCGCGTAATATCATCTCGTATTCTGCAATCGATTTGCGAGCTTCTTCCAAAAAGTTCTTACATTCGTCAGCGTATTTGCCTTTAAAAACGATGGTAAATTCTTCTCCGCCAAATCGATAAACTTTTGCGCCGCCTGGGGTTTTAGTGAGGCGCGAAGCGACCATTTTTAGAACGTCATCACCAGTATCGTGACCGTAGGTGTCGTTAAACTTTTTAAAATGGTCAACATCAAGCATTGCGATCGTGAACTTCTTACCCATGTGTTTTAGATCGAGATCAAGTGCACGTCTGCTCGGAATCAGCGTTAGGCTATCGGTGAAAGCCAGTTGATGGCTAGCGGAAGCGGCATAAACAATGATAAGCAGCCCTGTTAGCGTAAACATGGTGCTTGATATGTACTGCACATCAAAGAAAATGAACGTCGCAGACGCCAATACCATGGCAGAGTAGGTCATCGCATGGATAATTTCATTCTTCTTTAAAACAAGAATTCCAAGAAAACAGACAATACCCACGCAATATAAAACAAGAATTAAAGGCAGTTTAGAGACCGTCGGTACAATAAATAAAATACCGCTTGTCCATTGTTCAAACCCTCCTTCAACGTAATATGCTAGCGTTAGATAAGACCAAAGAACGAACATTGCTAACATCAAGATGTAAGTCAACATGGCTCTAGAGTCAAAACCTTCTTTACTAAACAAAAATACCGTAAGAAACGAGACAGGAAGTAACGTGGCTAAAATGGTTAGCTCAAGTAAAGCGGTACCACTTTGAAGCGGGACTTGTAGGCGGTGCTGTATCACGAAATAGGCTAGCAACATTGCCAAGCACACCATGGACTCTCTGCCTTGCTTAAATGAATAACAAAGGAGTAGCGCACAACCTAATAGTATGTACGGCAAGTTTGCGGCAATGCCCCAGTTTGCCTGAGTCATCTGAATAATGCTGTCCATGCCCGAACTCACTATGCCCAGTAGCAAAAAAGGGAATAAGAATCTGAAGCCTGATGAAGTCATTGACGATGAGGACATCTATTACAAACTGCCTGAAAATAGTTGACTATATAATTGGTTAGGTAAATCGTTTTATCAATATGGATATTTATCCGTTATTGAATTTCGAACTTTGAGAACTAGCAAGAATACGTCTATTTGTTCCTTTTCCCAAGTATTTTGGAAGACATTACCGCAAAAAGAGAGAGATTGATTAAATTAAGAGCAATCAATAAGTTGTTATAAACAAGTCGTTGCTATACTCATTTCATAGGAAAAAGGAGATTTACAGATGCAGATAAGCTCAGATGTGCACAATTACATGGAAACATTAGTAGGTCAGGTTCTCAGTTTGCCCGAATTTTTAGAACAGTATGACAACGAACAGTTAGCCGATATTGCTTGCCTTGCGCTTATCCAGCTCAAGCCTGTCTATATCCGTTATGATATTGATTTTTTGTCTTCACTTCCTGAACAAAAATTAAGCCAGTTTAAGCAAAGCGCGGATATAGCGGTGAAAAACGCTGCAGAAATGGTGAAAGAAGACAGGCGTAAGAACCGAGAGTATGATGTGCCTGTAATTTTTTCCCATACTAGTTATGATGATGACAAAGAGTTGGATTGGTATGAAAAACCGATCCTTAACGTTAATATTAAGTAAGAGTCGCTCAGTTGACTAGTGAGCTGACCCAAGGAGGAATCGTGGGATTTTTTTCGCGTTTGTTTGGTGGTAGTGAGAAAACGGTTGAAGCCAAAAATATCGAACCAGTTGAATATAAAGGTTTCCTTATTTACCCAGAGAGCCTTTCAGAGGGCGGACAATATCGCATCGCTGGTCGAATAGAAAAGCATGACAATGATGAAGTGAAAACACATCGGTTTATTCGCTCCGATTTGCTTGGCTCAGAGCAAGATGCCAATGACCTTATGTTGAAGAAATCTCAAATGTTTATTGATCAAATGGGCGATAAAATCTTCGACTAGCAATTTACTGCAATTTGATTCCAGTCATCTTAAAAAGAGCCATTAGTGTATATGCTAGTGGCTCTTTCTTTTTAACGCTTAAATCTCTGTTAAGTCAGTATTTAATCGTTACCTGGTTAGACCTCAGTCTAGTACGGTGTTGCGTTGTTATTTTTCGTGCACAGAGCGACAATCATTCATTACTTAGCGTTATATGTAATGAAATTTAGTATTTAAATTACAAAACACTTGAAGTAATGAGACGCGTTCGATACAAACAGAATAATAACAGGGCTGTTAGTCAAGGTGTTATTGTGCAAATGGGTGTCCCCAAACATCATCTTTCGTTTGCAATTGTCTTGCGTGGTAAACAGATAGAAATAAAAAAGAATTAGAGTAGAGCGACGCTCTGTTTTGGGACTAATTTATTGATATGTATACAAGGAGTATGCGTTTTGCAAATCGGTGTACCTAAAGAGATACTCGCGGGTGAATCGCGAGTGGCTGCATCGCCGAAGTCGGTTGAGCAGTTAATAAAATTGGGATTCGATGTCGCGATTGAATCCCAAGCGGGGGTGCTAGCGAGTTTCGATGATGCCGCTTATGAAGCAGCTGGTGCGAAAATCGTTTCTAGTGAAGAAGTTTGGGCATCTGGCCTTATTTTAAAAGTTAATGCGCCAATTGTGGATGATGAGCAAGGCATTGACGAAATTGCGTTACTGCAAGATGGAGCAACACTGGTTAGCTTTATTTGGCCGGCTCAAAATGCTGAGTTGATGGAACAACTTTCAAGTAAGAACATTAACGTTCTTGCCATGGATTCCGTTCCTCGTATCTCACGTGCACAAGCCTTAGACGCGCTATCTTCGATGGCTAATATCGCTGGTTATCGTGCAGTGGTTGAGGCAGCTCATGAGTTTGGTCGTTTCTTTACAGGTCAAATTACGGCTGCCGGTAAAGTACCTCCAGCGAAAGTATTGGTTGCGGGTGCTGGCGTCGCTGGCTTGGCGGCTATCGGTGCTGCAGGTAGCTTAGGTGCCATTGTCCGTGCGTTTGACGTCCGCCCAGAAGTAAAAGAGCAAGTTGAATCGATGGGCGCTGAGTTCCTGACCGTTGACTTTCAAGAAGAGTCAGGCTCTGGGGATGGCTACGCAAAAGAAATGTCTGATGACTTCAACAAAAAAGCGGCAGAGTTATACGCAGAGCAAGCTAAAGATGTTGATATCATTATTACGACCGCGCTCATCCCTGGTAAACCTGCACCGAAGTTGATCACCAAAGAAATGGTCGACAGCATGAAAGCGGGCAGTGTAATTGTCGACTTGGCAGCTGCTAATGGCGGTAACTGTGAATATACAGTGAAAGACCAAGTTATCATGACGGATAACGGCGTAAAAATTGTTGGTTACACTGACATGGTTGGTCGTTTGCCAACACAATCTTCTCAGCTTTACGCGACAAACCTTGTTAACCTTCTAAAACTGCTGTGTAAAGAGAAAGATGGCAACATCAATATTGATTTTGAAGATGTTGTTATCCGTGGCGTTACCGTGGTGAAAGAAGGTGAAGTTACTTGGCCAGCGCCACCAATTCAGGTTTCAGCTCAGCCGCAAGTGAAACAAGAACAGCCTGTGAAGCCAGAGCCTAAAGTAGAAGAACCTACGTCTCCAACGAAGAAAATTATTGGTGTGGCAGCGGCTGTTGGAGCCTTTGCATGGGTTGCATCGGTTGCTCCGGCAGCGTTTCTTTCTCACTTTACTGTATTTGTTCTAGCGTGTGTTGTCGGATACTACGTAGTATGGAATGTTACCCATGCACTTCATACTCCACTAATGTCAGTAACGAATGCTATCTCTGGCATTATTGTCGTTGGTGCATTACTGCAAATTGGACAAGGTAATGGCGTCGTTTCATTCCTATCTTTTATTGCCGTATTGATCGCGAGTATCAATATCTTCGGTGGTTTCACCGTCACCAAGCGTATGCTTGAAATGTTCCGCAAAGATAAATAGGAGTCACAATGTCTGCAGGATTAGTACAAGCAGCTTACATTGTTGCTGCATTATTTTTCATCATGAGTTTGGCGGGGCTTTCAAAGCAAGAGTCTGCTCGTAATGGTAACTACTACGGTATCGCTGGTATGACGATCGCGCTGATAGCGACGATCTTTAGCCCAGATGCGCAAGGTTTTGGTTGGATCATTATCGCGATGGCGATAGGTGGTGCGATCGGTATTTTCTATGCGAAGAAAGTAGAAATGACCGAGATGCCAGAACTGGTTGCGATTCTACACAGCTTTGTAGGTTTAGCTGCGGTTTTAGTTGGCTACAACAGCTACCTAGATGCGCCAGAAGCAGCAACACATGCTGAGCATGTTATCCACCTTGTAGAAGTATTCTTGGGTGTGTTCATCGGTGCCGTAACTTTCACCGGTTCAATTGTCGCATTTGGTAAGCTGCGTGGTGTGATTTCTTCGTCGCCACTTAACCTACCTCATAAGCACAAAATGAATCTCGCAGCGGTTGTTATCTCTACGCTTCTTATGATCTACTTCGTAAAAGCAGATGGCAGCATGTTCGCTCTTATTGTGATGACTTTGATCGCGTTCGCATTCGGCTACCATTTAGTCGCTTCAATCGGTGGTGCTGATATGCCAGTTGTTGTCTCTATGTTGAACTCATACTCAGGTTGGGCAGCAGCGGCAGCAGGTTTCATGCTCGCAAATGATCTATTGATTGTAACAGGTGCTTTGGTAGGTTCATCAGGTGCGATTCTTTCTTACATCATGTGTAAAGCAATGAACCGTTCGTTTATCAGTGTTATTGCCGGTGGTTTTGGTCAAGAGATAGTGATTTCAGGTGACGAAGAGCAGGGCGAATATCGTGAAACAACGGCTGAAGAAGTTGCAGAGATGTTGAAGAACTCAAAATCAGTAATCATCACTCCAGGATATGGCATGGCAGTAGCTCAGGCACAATACCCTGTTCATGAAATTACTGATGTACTTCGTTCACAAGGTATTGAAGTTCGCTTTGGGATTCACCCAGTAGCGGGTCGTCTACCGGGGCATATGAATGTGTTACTCGCTGAAGCAAAAGTACCGTATGATATCGTTCTTGAAATGGATGAAATCAATGATGACTTTGCAGAAACCGATACCGTATTGGTTATCGGTGCTAACGATACGGTCAACCCAGCCGCACTGGAAGATCCGAACAGCCCAATCGCTGGTATGCCCGTATTGGAGGTATGGAACGCGAAAAACGTAGTGGTATTCAAGCGCTCAATGAATACTGGTTACGCAGGAGTACAGAACCCACTGTTCTTCAAAGAAAATACATCAATGCTATTTGGTGATGCGAAAGAAAGTGTTGAGTCTATTTTTAAAGCACTTTAACCATTCTTGATTTAAAACTATACAGGGTCAGCAATCGCTGGCCCTTTTTTGTTCCGTTTCAATGTTATAGTAATGCAAATCCTTCTGTTAGCAGATGTCAATTGCTTGTAGATTGATGTATAGTTTTGGCTAATGTAACAAGTGACGGTAACAGTTTGATTAAAAAGTTTTTGCTCGGTTTTGCAACTGTATTGCCGCTTTTTTCGGCACCTGCATTTTCCGATTCACTACCAGAAAGAATAGATACGTTTACAGAGCTATTTAACTATGAAGTAGCTCTTAAGTCGTACGATATTCGTATTCTGCAATCAAATTATCCTACCAAGTTACTTGCGCCAGATTCGCTTCTGCCGCAAACGTCTGACTATCCGTTAAAAGATATCCAACAGCTTTACAGCTTGGCGAATACTTGTCGTGGCAAATTACCATTAAGTCCTTTAATTACTGAGCCTTTAGTATTTACAAGGGCGATTTGTAAAGGGACGCAGCTGACACCTCGTTGGTTCTCGCGTAGTGGTCTCATTCACCCTGGTGGTGGGACGTACGCGGCACGTTATGTGGATAAGTATCCAGAACTCAAACCCAAACTATCTCAGTACATGCATATAAAAGAGCGTGATAACGAGGAAGGGGATGAGTTGCTAGAAAGCTTGAAAAACATGGATGACGACGCCATTAATGCTTTGATTGCAGGCGCGAGCATGTTTATTGAAGGTAACGAACTTTGGTTAAGACGTGGTGACCGTTACTTTGTTTTCGAGAAAGATATCTGGCAAGAGAACGTAGCGAATGCGGGTCTGTCATACGCTCTAGCGTCTCAAAGCAAAAGTTGCTTTGTTAAACGAGGTAATATTTGTTGGGATGTAGAAGATCACTCGCAAGTTTTGCGGATCAGTATGATCATACTGGTAATCGCCAATATTCTTTTGGTGATTGGTTGGGCGGTGTACCGTTGGAATAGCAAGCGAGAAGAACTACGTAGTAGAATGCTCGTGTTGCAAATTTTAACGCATGAGCTCAGAACACCGATTGCATCTCTGTCACTAACGGTTGAGGGCTTTCGTCGAGAGTTCGAGCATTTGCCTGAAAGTGTGTATGACGAATTCCGCAGATTGTGTGAAGATACGCGCCGCCTGCGTCAATTGGCAGAAGCGAGTAAAGATTATTTGCAATCTGATAACCAAATGCTTGCAACAGACTGGGTACCATCCGTTGCAGATTGGTTAGAATTTAAGATCGAAGAAGAATTTGATAGTGCCGTGCTTTTTAACATCAATGAAGATGTGGCTGCTAAAGTTAATGTGTACTGGTTAGGAACTTGTATCGATAACTTGCTTCGTAATGCGCTTAAGTACGGTGTCGCACCGGTTGAATTGGATGTCTCAACTAGTGAAGAAAAAATAGTATTCCAAGTCCGAGATGCAGGAGGCCTAACGGCTAAAGATTGGGCAAATTTGAAGAAACCGTTCGTAAGTAAGAGCGGGTTAGGACTTGGATTAACAATCGTTGAATCTATGGTAGGCCGCATGGGCGGAAAAATGTCCTTAATGGGACCACCTACAACTTTTATATTGGAGATACCTTGTGAAACAGACACTGCTTCTCGTTGAGGACGATAAAAACTTGGCTGACGGCCTGTTAGTAAGCCTGGAACAAGCAGGATATGAGTGTTTACATGTGGAGCGTATTGCAGACGTAGAGCCACAATGGAAAAAAGCTGACTTGGTAATTCTCGATCGCCAACTCCCAGATGGTGACTCTGTACAATGTCTCCCAGAATGGAAACAGATTAAAGACGTACCAGTTATCTTGTTAACGGCACTTGTTACCGTAAAAGATAAAGTTGCAGGCCTTGATTCCGGCGCGAACGACTACTTAACAAAGCCTTTTGCTGAGGCGGAGCTTTTTGCGAGAATCCGTGCACAGCTACGAGCACCGGATTCAGCAGAACAAAGCAACGCTGATAAAGTGATTACAAAAGACTTAGAGATTGACCGCTCGACTCGTGAAGTGACTTATAAAGACGAGCTAATTACTCTTACTCGAACAGAGTTTGATTTGCTGCTATTTTTGGCGTCAAACTTAGGTCGCGTGTTTACTCGTGATGAGCTACTTGACCACGTTTGGGGTTACAATCACTTCCCGACAACACGTACGGTTGATACACATGTACTACAGCTTCGTCAAAAACTGCCAGGACTGGAAATTGAAACACTTCGTGGTGTTGGCTACAAGATGAAAGCATAAGTCGTAATGAAAATACTACTCCCTGTAGTTCTCTCATTAGCGTTAGTGAAACCAGTCCATGCGATGGACTGGTTTCAAACTAACACGCCTTTAACACAGGCACATCAACACTTACTTGAAGATGATCTTGCGGGTATGTTCAACTCTCTTGTTGAACTCTGGCAAACGGAACCAAGTAAAGATTTGACTCCTCACCTTAATGATCTTCTTGGTCAGTCACTATCTAAAAACTGTGGCAAGGCTCTCACTGGTGTAACGCTGCCTGATTGGATAAGTGGTGTGAACGTTATTCGTCAGACTATTCAAAGCCCTGGGCGAGATACATTTAGATTGGTGATCAAGCTAAGAGCTACAACTGACATCGAAAATATTTCATTTAATCGATGGGTGGATGATTCTATATCCGCGGACAGTTCATTCAGCTATGAACAACAGCCGAGCGGGACAGAACTTGCCAACGAGCGTAGCTACTCGAAACGCTATAACTTAACAGGTAAACTTGAAGCTGGTTTATATCACTTAACCGTTGTTTCTACTGATAAACAAGAGTATCGAACTTGGGTAATACTTGGAGATTCAAACTCTTCTCAATATGTTCGTTGGACATCTAAAGAGAATTGGAAAGTAGAAAAGAGCGCACTTCGTAATCCCCATTGTCCATTACCGCAACTTGAAGTCGGTTTGTATGACTACATTGATGGCCAGTACGAGCAAATGTGGAAAAAGACTTACGAGTCTAACTATCCAAATTCATTGGAGCTAGCGGGTGTCCCAAACGATAGATACGTATTGGCGGTAAGTATCAATAGTCGCCGTTGGCAGGGCGATATAATTGTTGAGCAGGCTCAAACTATTAGCCGAACCTATGATCTTTCCCAGGAAGAATAGTTAAAGAAATACTACTTGTGCCGATAAAGGTTCAGGACGAACTAAAATCACAAGTGTAGTATGAAAAACAAATATAAAATTCTTGCCACTTCTGTTGCTACTATTCTTTTCGCTAATGCTGCTTCTGCTGCTACTTATGCGATAGAGGCTCGTAGTGATGCAATGGGTGGCGTTGGTACCGTATCAGCAACTTATCTAACTGCGCCTTTTTTCAACCCTGCTCTTACTGCGATTTATCGCCGAAATGACGATGCAGGCATGATCGTGCCAAGTTTTGGTGGCAGCTACGATGATCAATATGATCTAGTTGATGAGATCGAACGCATCAGCAAATTGACAGACGTCGATGAAATCAAAAAATCGATGGATGCTATCGATGGGAAAAAGACAGACTTTGATCTTGGTGGTGTCGTTGCCATTGGTATTCCCAACAAATTCTTATCTGCAACTGCATACGGTAAGCTATACACTGAATCATTCGTACAACCAAATGTTGATACCTCAGGTACTAATCCATTAGATGATAGCTATGTACAAGGTGTTTCTATTGGCGTGGCTGAAGCTGGTATTTCACTTGCTAAATACACTAATTTCATGAACCAACACCTTTCTTTTGGTGTTACTCCTAAACTTCAGCGTATATACACATACTCATACGCCACGAGTTTTCAGAATTTTGATACTAAAGACTTACGTGAAAATGAGACCGCGGAAACGATGTTTAACTTAGACGCCGGCGCACTTTGGTTCTTTGGCCCATATCGTCTCGGTATTTCAGCGAAAAATTTGATCGGAAGAGACGTTAAAACAAAATCATTCCAATATGGCAGCGATACGATAAAATCATACGAATATAGCGTGCGTCCTGTATACACCGTTGGGGCAGGGATTGTTGCCGATTACTTTACGATGAGTGTTGACTACGATCTTAACGAAGAAAAACGTTTTTCATCCTTTGATGATAATACGCAAATGATTCGAGCTGGTATTGAATTTGATATTTTGCGTCAAATGGCATTACGGGCAGGGTATATGAAGAACTTAGCTAGAAGTAATGACGAAGGAACCATTACTGCTGGTATCGGGTTGTCTCCACTTAAGTTGTTCGAATTGGATATCGCAGCTCAGTACACAAACGAGAACGCTATGGGTGCATCCATTAATTTCCTTGCTACCTATTGATTGAATCGTTATAGTCAGCTCCTCAAAATGAGGAGCTTTTTATGTTTGACGATTTACCCCCTCTATCTCACCAAGAGCAACAACAAGCTGTAGAGAGAATTCAAGAATTGATGGCGAAGGGCACAAGTACTGCAGAAGCTATCAAAATTGTTGCCGAACGGATTCGATCTGAGTACGCAGAAAAACAACAGCAACAAAACTAATCAATTCATGGACAGGGCATACGCCCTGTTTTTTTTGCCTTTCTATTTTCTATTCCTTTACATTCCCAAACACCACCCTGGTTACGCTGTAATTCAAATTTACTATACCTATATGATTTTAATCTTGTTCAATTGCCTTTAAGACTAAATAGCGAGTTAGTAAAATTTTACCCAATTGTGTTAACCTTAGTTTGCGTAGCACAGGCAATCAGGCATTTCTTAATGAACTCATAAATTAAACTCCATATTATCAATTATTTACCTCGGACTTTTAATCTGTCAACTATATTGGTCTTGATTGATCTTGTAATTTAATTACAAAGCGCGAAAGGACTTCGTTCTCAGGCAGAGGATTATGCTGAAAAAATAAAAAAGATACACCGTAACTTATAGCGGTAATTAAACTAGAGTTATTAAATAAGCGATATAAGAACAGTAAGCACTCGCAGACATATGTGATAGATGAATCGAAGTTCATCTTATTGAGCTGCTTTTTTTAGCCGAAATACGTCTCCTGGATTTGAGCGGAGCGTTACATGTTGAGCATGCTTAATCTAAAGTAGTTTTACTAAACTAGGCGACGTTGAAGTGGGTAATATGAAACCTCAAGAGTAGTAGAAATCAAGAGCAGTAACGCGTGTTACAACGTAATGTTTCCTGGCATCCTTCCTGTTAAATAGTCCGTCCGATAATTAGAGAAGAAATTGGAAAAACATCGTTGATCTTTGGATGAGAGGAAGCAACAAGGTTGCAATGAAAACTATTTGCCTGTTTTACACTAAACTCCTTTAACTATCATGTAGCAGTAGTTTTGATGTTGTGTTCGCTCTATGTGGACTAGACTTAATATGAGAACAAAAACTAACCAAGGGAGGAATGATGGGTTACAAGCACGTTTTGGTTGCTGTCGACTTATCTAAATCTAGCCAAGCCGTTATCGAAAAAGCAATAATGCAAGCAGATAACTCAAGCAGCAAACTCTCATTTGTTTACGTAGATGTTGATCGGATAGTCATGGAAGCGAAGGAAGAGCAAGAATTGGAAAGAAGGCTGCAAGAGCTCGCTGATAAATGCTTATACCCAGTAAACGAGACCATGGTAGTAATCGGCGATCTTCATATAAAACTATCGGGAATCGTCAAAAAAGAGGGGATAGATTTAGTTGTCTGTGGCCATCATCACAACTTATTGAGTCGCTTTTTTTCATCGATACCAAAGGTTGTGAACGAGGTTGAAGCTGATTTATTAATCGTCTATTTAGATGAGTGATCGACAACTCTTGTTCGCACTCATCATTTTTTTGTCACTAAAAAGCCGAACATAAACGTTCGGCTTGGTATATCGGTGAGAATAAAAGTTTTTAGCCAGGAATGATTGATGCCTCATGAGATAAAACAGATGCAGACTCCGCGTTTGACTGCAGATCAAAATGTACGTTAACTTGCACGCCTTCTCGCTCAAAAGTGACATCATCAAAATCGGTCATAGCGATTTTGAATCCATTTCTAGCAAAAAAGCCAGTCACCATAGTTCGCTGCTTAATTTCTAATGCAGACGCGAGTAGCTTATCCATGGCATTCTCCTTGGTTATTGTGGGGATATGGGTAGAAGATACACATAGATTGGTATGAAATCAATTTTATATAAAGTTGCTTTTGATGAAAATTTTAATGTAAGTCAATCTATCGTTTACCCCACGTGATTTATTCCACGCAAAACCTTGATAACAAGACGGCAGAGCATCTCACATTGTGATAGCAAGCATAAAGATGGGGGTGTTAATAAATACCGCCGAAACAATATGTTACAAAGATTAGCGTTAGGCCTAGTTGAGTAGACAACGCAAAATTCTAAATCTGAACAACCGCCCTAAAATGACTCACTCTTCAATACTTGTGATAACTCAGACCTAATAAAAGTAGATATCTCAGCTAGCTTTCTTGGCAAAGGGTTTTGATAAGGGTAGGCAATATACATGGAACGTTCTATATCAAAAGTTTGCGATATTCGGATGTTTTTGTCTATATAGTTACTTTTAATAAGATAGTTTGGAATGACACCAACCCCAACTCCCTCAGAAGCAAAGTTTATTAAAATAGAGGTGTTATCAACTTCGATAACATCAGTATATTGATTTTTAATTGATTCCTTATTCGAATGATGTTTGTAGATTAATAGTGTTTTGTTGTTGGCATTACTTACCCTAGATATCAAAACATCACTATAATCACCAATTTTATGTGCAATAAGAGTGTCATCAATAACATTATTAAGCCTAATCGCTAAATCTACGTTGCTTTCTAATAAATTTTCTACATTGTTACTTGACGATATTTCAAAATCAACTTTTGGATATCGTTCTTTTAAGTCTTTAAGAACAGAACCAAAAATAGAAGAGGCTATAGAGTTGGGCATTGTGATTTTAAACTTTCCATCAATGCATTCACTCAACGAGCTAGCTCTGTAATTTAACTCGTGCAAACTCTCTAACGTCTTGATAGCAAGCTCTCTAATGCTTTCGCCATGATCAGTTAAAACGAGTTTCCTTGTTGTTCTGTGGACGAGTGTTACGCCAAGTTGTTTTTCTAATGCTGCTAGCTGCCTGCTGACTTGAGCTTTAGACTTTCCAAGTTCTTTTGATGCCTCTGTAAGAGAGAGGTGTTTACAAATGGCTGCAAAGCAGATCAGCTCATTGTTCATCAATTCCATGATTGTTACCTTTTTGCAACTCTGAGTCACGTTGTCTTTTAACTGGTGGGAAAGTATAACTTGCATCATCGGAGGGGGACAATGATATTTAAAAGCCGCCATGAAATAATGGCAGACTACTATCTTAATAAAACCATATTGGATATTAAGTTAAACCGATATCCTGAAGGAATTAACTCAATCGGATTAAATATAGAAAATAAAGATTTAAAAATAGAAAGTTTGTCTCGTGAAATTACTAAGTTGGATTCGGGTGATTTAATTGTTGATTGTGCATCATTGATAATGACTCATTACATATCGAAAAAATAATAATAAAAGTTGAAATTGATTTTTTAAATTATAAAGTTAAACGTGTAAGGATATTAAAATATGAAGACTGCAATACAAAATTCGAAAAGATCTGTTTATCAGAAAGATACATTGTATAGAACAATAAATAATATTAGTACTTTGTATACCAAATCACTAGTAAAATTATTTGGTGAAGAGTTGAGAATCCATCATTGCAAACATAAGATTAATGTAAGAACCACTAACGAGTTGAGTGAACATATGAAGAAAGATCTAGGTATAGATTGAAAAGTAGAGAGTTTACATCTGTTAGATTCTTTGTTCCTATAAAGGTAATCTAGTACTTATACGTTTGGGTTAAGCAAATGCGTGTCCATGTTGACTCATGTTGAATGAGCAAGATGCAGAACCAACGTGTACAGTGTTGAACGTAACCCAAGATACAATGAAGGAACTTAATCAGCCACACGGTTTTAAAGTTGATGACTGGTTATTATCAAGTTGTCGCTGTGGTGAAATCGAAGTTCACGGTCCATACAAGACAGCTGATGAGGCTTGCAAAGCAGCAACAGCCAAATACGGTGTAACTAAACTGACTTCACCAATGCTAATCTTCTAACTCTTAAGTTCGTATTGTGTATAGCTTGGTAAAATGTCGATTAGGCGGCTGAGATTTGATGTAAGGCGTTGATTAGGCGGGGGTTTTTGTATTTGTCGTCAATTAAACCACTGACGACACATTGATCTTCTAAATTTAACATATCGGCAATTTTAAAGGCGACTTCCCAATCCATTGAGTTTTTGCCTTTTCGCCAACAGTACAAACGACTGTGGTTAACGTCTAGTTTTTGAGCCAGTTTGTACTCTGATGTCAATTCGTACTTAGCTTTAACCGCATCCAACAGTTCATTTGTGTAGTTCATTTTGTTCACTCTCCTGTGCTCTCAAACACCATAATAGAGGATCATTTTGTCGATTTCACTATGCATAGTGACTATGAATACATAATCGGTTTGTATATCGTCATCCCAAGTTCAAAAATGATACAAGCTTGCGGAGGCTACAAACATGGAACGTATTGTTACTAATCCTATTCACTTACCTTGCCCTGATATGGCAGGGTGCACCAATCCAGACCCAGCTAAAACGGCGAACTCTATCAACAAGATAGCTCAACTACGTGAGAAGTTCGCCGAGCAATTCCCTAAGAAGAAACAGACGTACATTCCTACACGTTTTCGTCAGGGGGTTGTAGCATGAATCTTAGTATCTGGAAATCGCGCCGCAATCAGCGCCAACTTGTTGCATCACAAGACAACGGAACTCATATCTACTTCGACAGTTTCGAACTTGAAACCGTTGAAGCCTCTCTTTGGCTTTACCAAGGGATGACGCTTGTCGCTTGCATCAAAGCACAAAACAACACCTTAACTGACATCACTACCACGGCTCAACGTATGGCGACGCTTGGCGCGCAAAATAACGGTGAGTCATTGGCTCAAGTTGAGGGGGCGTAATCATGAAAAAGTTAACCGCTCGTGAAGCCTTTTCTTACATGTGGGGCGCACGTCGCTCTAATAGCACTCCTGCGATTCACTATGCCTTTGGTCGTTTGGTCGAAACATTAGGCGCACCAGAAGCCACCGAACTTGCGCTTTATATTGATAGCCTTGAGTTTTATTCGTTCAATTTGCGCCGTTATAGTGAAGTGAATACAAACAGTCTATGCAATTTTGAATTCAATACCACCGCGTCAACGAGTGCAAGGGTATATAAATTATATCAGGCAATTAAGCGCAACAATGAGCGCGTTGCTGACCGTATCCGCAAGCAAGATGAAGCGCCCCAAGTGGGCGCGGATTCTTCCCTTTAATCAGGGGGATGCATGGACTTCGACACCAAAGCCATAGAAATCAAAATGGCGGGCAAGACGTTCGCCAATGATGCTATTCATCAAAGTGCCTTTTCACGCCGATTCTTCCCACGCTTACCCGCGATAGTTCGCAACGATGTGCGCCGTAAAGTAGAGGCGCGCACACAGCGCAAAAACGCCACACGTGAAAACGTGATTAAAACCGCCAAAGACGCGGTGAAATTTGGCCTGAAGTGCGCACACCATATCGAGAATCGTTACTCGTTTGTTGATAGTCGAAAGGGCGCGCATAGCGAGCCATTGACGCACAATATCTTGATGCGTGACGACGCGCTGACCAAGTTCGCGGAGAAGTACGCCGACCAATGCGCCGAGATTTTATCAAGCCTAAATGCCGAGGGTTACGCCTCTTTTGTTGAGGCGTTGGCCGCGGTTTATTCTGAGCAAAAATCGCTACTTAAGACCATTCACATCAAGCCGCCATACGTGAATTTCAAAGTGAAAGACGTTGAAGTGTTAGAGCAAATGCTAACAGCCGCGGTACTCAAAATGCAGTCGGAAAAGTGGGTCGAACGTCGTTTGCTGCGTCTGCGTGGTGACTACATCGAGTACGCCCAAATCACCATGAGCCGTGTGGGTGACAAAGGCCATCAAAGTAAATACGTGTCAGAGATTTCCTTTAGTAACTGGAAGCGCAAGCAACGCGAATCCGAGAAATACATGAAGTCGATGAGCGTGTACAACGAGGAAACAGGCGAGCACTTTCCATTAGAGGAAGTGGCAAAGCGCACCATTGCTAACCCTGAGAATCGCCGTATAGAAATGATGGTTCGCTCTCGTGGCTTTGAAGAACTGGCCGACGAACTGGAATACACCGCGCTTTTTATTACGTGGACACTGCCGAGTCGTTATCACCGCAATTCTCCAAAGTGGGATGGCTCAAGCGTCAAAGACGGACACGCAGAGTTAATGCGACAATGGTCACTTGCTCGCGCTAAGTTGGCCAAATTGGAGATTGAATACTTTGGCTTTCGTGTGGCCGAGCCACACAAAGACGCAACCAGTCACGCGCACTATTTCTTGTTTTGCTCTCACAAAGACAAAGCCAACATCATTCGTATTCTCCGCGGTGAGGCGATTGCGCCAGACCGTGAGGAACTGGGCGACGACATCACGCCACGCTTCGACGTTAAAGAAGCCGACCCAAGCAAGGGCGGCGCAACGGCGTACATTGCCAAGTACGTTTCGAAGAACATCAACGGTAAGCACATGCCAGACACCGAAGCCGAGGAAAGCGCATTTAAAGTTCGTGCTTGGGCGTCGGTACATCGTATTCGCCAGTTTCAGCAATTTGGCGGTGAGCCTGTGTCTTTGTGGCGCAGTTTACGCCGAGCGACAGCCGAACAAACCCAGAAAGATGATCAGCTAGAAGAACTGAGACAAGCGGCAGACTCATCAAAATGGGCTCTGTTTTGTCAGTTAGCTAAGGGCGCGAAGTTGGCTTACAAAGAAAATAAAAACGACTACGGCGAGCCAATCAAAAAAATCATTGGTTTTGAGTGGTGCGGTCAAGTCATCGAAACCGCCAGCGAGTGCTATTCACTCGTGCAAACGAAAGACGTAAAGCGTCTTTTAAAAAGTCGCGGAGCGACGTCTTGGAGCACTGAAAATAACTGTAACTCCCCACTCATTACGGAGTTGAAGAAGCTCACCGGATGGAGCTTTGAGGGAGTTAAATGCCTATTAGAGCCGTTGGCGAATGGGGCGACGGTTTCCATCGACCAATACTGTTCAATCAAATTACAAAACAACACATTACGACTGATTTAACCCGTTTGGGATATTGCTTGCGACAACGATTTCAGCAACTAGGTAAGGACAACCCAATGAGCAACATCGACAAAATCACCCAAGAAATGGAAGCCGAAGTAAAGCGCGCTAAAGGCGGCGTGTTTTGGCGTCTCATGTTGGTCTGGATGAAGGAAGTCAATAAACAGATTCAGAACAAACCGAACACCGATGAAGAACTAGCCGAGGCTTAAACAATGGAAATGCTATCTCTCAAAGAATGTCAGCAAGCAATGGCCGCGCTCGATGCGGCCGACAAACTCAACGCCAGTGTCGAAAAGGAGTTGAGCCAGTTCAAAAACATGGACACCAACGCAATTATCAAACGTGCAAGCAAGATGCTCATGACGGGTAACTTTTCGCTTGAAGCGTTCGGGTTAAATCCGACGCTGTTTGACCAAATCGAGCAATTAACCAAGCTCAACAACAAGGTGCGTGAAAAGTACCGCGGTTGTGTCAAAGGCAACATGCAGCAATTGGAAACAGTCGAGGCGGCCGCCGATGAGTAAACATCCCAACCCAATTCGCGGGCACGTATCGTGCCCCGTTTGCCAAAGTCCCTCAACCGTGCATCGCGTCGGTGAGGGCAAGCTGATTGCCGAGGGCGAGCCAACCAAAAACGGGCGCAACTTAGGACTGCTGTATTACAAGTGTCCGAGCTGTGGCAACAGCCCAATGAGCAAGAGCATTAACGCTTTTGTTGAAACCAACATGGTTGACTCGGTTGAACAGCTAGAAGTGAGTGACGCCGTCACAATTGAGGCTGAATCGCCAACGGTTGAACCAGTACCGGAAATCGTTGCAAGCACTGATATGCCTAGCATTGCTGCTGATGAACAAGTGGAAGCGCCAAGCGTTGAAACCGAGCAAGTAACCGAACCGGAACCCGCACCAACGCCCGTTAAAAAGCCGCCGTTTCCGGTTAAAAAAGTCTTAGCGGGGATAGCCTTTGTCGCCTTGCTGATTTGGGCGATTCGTCAACTGATGCCAACCAAGAAACAAACCGAACCAGATACCGAACAAGGGGAACCAATCAATGCAGGATGAAATGGAAAACCAACCAGAGCTAGATGATTGGGGCGACTTTTCCGCGGTTATCAGTGGACTGGAGCAAACCGAAGTCAGCGAGTTAACCGACTTACCAACCGAAGCGGCCAACGAGGACAACCACCAACCCGCGGGTGAAATGTTTGAGGGCGCGTTGTCGGTGCTGTTCACCATTGCCGAACAAGCGACGTCGATTATTTCCGGTGTGGATTTTGAGTTTGATGAAAAAGGCAAAGCGGCGGTGATTGATGCGGCGTTGCCCGTATTGGAAAAACACAGTGATAGCGTGTCGTCGCTGTTTGGGGATTACATGCAAGAGGCCGTGCTCGGTTTGGCAGTGTTGTCGCTGGTCTACAGTGCCAAGAAAACCATGGCATACCAAAAAGAGCTGTTAGCGATAGAGGAGGAAAAACAGAGTGAGCAAAAAGAAAAAGACGCCGCTTAAATTCCCCAATCCGGTCAACTCCAATCCGTCACACGATGCCGAGCATGTCATCTACGTGGCGGGCACGGGCGGGGGTAAAACCTCCGCCGTTAAGCACTTGGGGTTAGTGCCAAAAGCCGCGCAAGCGGTTTTTTTTGACCCTTACCGCAACTACGCGGGAGCGAAATTCCGCGGCCAACAATGCCTTGAAACCAGTTCTCGCGTGGCGTTTGTCAAAGCGTTGGTGATGGCACGTAAACGCGGCAAGTCGTTCAAACTGGCGTACATTCCTAAAGATGGCGCGTGTAGTGAGGAACTTGAATTTTTTAGTGCCGCGGTGTGGGCGGTGGGCAATGGCGACGCCAAACAGCTGCATGTGATCATCGAAGAGCTTGCAAGCTGCGTGGAGACGTCCGGCAAACTCAAAGGTAAGGCGGGCGAATTATGGCGCGGTGGGCGTCAATATGGGCTTGTGCTGCATTCGATTTTCCAACGCGGGCAGGAAGTACCTAAGACCGTGACCGAGCAATCGCCTGTATGGTGGATTGGTGCGGTGAACTCGATGGCCGATGCGCGATGGCTCGCCGATAAAAAAGGCTTGTGCGTCGATACCTTGGCGGGGTTGAAATCAGCCAAGAACAACAAAGCCGCGCTTGGTAAGCCGATTGCCGAATATTTGTTGGTTCGGGATGGTATCGGCAACGTGGAAAAGTCCTCATTTAACTGTCTGACGGGCACCATTCACCGTTAATTTCAACGCTCATTCAACCTATAGGTTAACGACTTAACCTATAGGTTGCTCTCACTTCCAAGCCTGTCCGTTTCCCTGTTTCATGAAATCACTTTTTAACCGTGTACAACCGAAAGGGACAACATGAAACAACAACACAAAAACCTATTGATGGCACTGATTATCACGTTAATCGTGATTGCCGCTATCAACAATATCAGCGTGCTAAACCCAGTGCGTGAAACTCTTAACGGCGAAAATGGGTGGTTCTAATGGAAGCACTAAAACAACCTTTTAACCCGCGTCCACGTGAGCTTGACCCTGTTGAGGGTGTGAACTGGGGCAACCAAGCCACCTTGCGCTTGGTATCGGGTCCAACTTACCAAAACATTGAACTGGTGACGGACATTCTCGACGCGGCAGACATCGAGCGCATCACAGTGAAAGTGAACGGCCGTGAAATCGTCAACGTGACGGGTCAAGACCTTATCGACTTACAAGAGCACAAGAAAGAATACGTGCAAGCGGGTCGCTACGTTCTGAACTTCTCGGATTTGTCGATGCGTACCAAACTGGGTATCCGTACAGGTGAGCTTGTGACGCTGCAAGGCGAAATCTGGTTCATGTACATCCAGCTAAAAGCCAAAACGGGTGCCGCGGCGCCAATGATTCGCGCTCGTGCTCATACCACGGCGGCGCAAAGCCAACGTATCTACATGCCGCGCATCTATTCGCAAACGTGGTACGCCGCATCAAGTGGTCGCACACCGTTTGACTTTGCCGAGCGTAGCGCGGCGCTGTCTATCAAGCGTTTGCACCTCAAAGACAACACGATTGAACGCGTTCGCGTCCTGCGTGATGAACGTGAAGAGCTCAACGTCAACAAGACCGATAACGCCTACGACTTAGCTGCGGCGGGTCGTGAGCAGAATGCGGGCTTCTTCTCTATGGACTTCACGCGTTGCGGGTTTGGCAGCGAAGCGCGTTTACCAACGGCGGCCATGAAACAACTGGCGTTTGAAGTGGAAAAAACGGCGGCGGGTAGTATTCCGGTGCTGATTGAAGCCATCGAACAAGTGGCGGTGCCTACCGCGCAGTAAGGGGGCGTTATGGCGCAAGAGCAAAGCATGTGGGGTTCCATTTGGGATGGCGTCTTAGAAACGGGCGGCGAACTGATGACCGACGTCACCGACTTGGGCAAGGACTGGCTCGGCGTAAAGATTGAGAACGAAGCTCAACGCGTCGAATCCAGCAATCCAGATGAACAGCGAAAGCACAATAACGACTACCAACAACCCACGGGTGAGCCTGTGTACACCTCCGCGTTTGCGGGGGTGACCACCACGCACCTGATGATGGGAATGCTGTTCGTACTGTTGTTATTGGCGATGTTCTACGTCGCTAAGGGGAAGAAGTAATGCCGTTTATTCCATACCTGATTGCAGGTGCGGTGGGCGTATGGGCGGGCATCAAAGTCTCGGGCGGGTTTGACCGCATCGGATGGGTGCTCGGTCTGCTTCTGGTGTGTTATGTCCTGTACAAGAAAGGATTCAAATTATGATTGGTGGGCTTTTAGGCAATTCCGGCTCGATGCCAATTAGCGCCAACGGTGGACCCGCGGTCAGCGGTGCCGATGGTGAATCAAGTGGCAGCCTCTCGGTAGGCAATATCAACATGGGCGGGGGTAATTCCACCACGTTGATGATTCTTGTAGTGATTGTGATTGCGGCGGTGTTGCTATGGAAAAAGAAGTAATTGAAGTCGTGACGCAATCGAAACGTGCGCTTGGTGAACTCAAGCCCGCGTTTCGCGCTTGCCCTGATGCGTATGTTGAATTGTGCAAAGCGGTCAAGGATGGCCGCGTGAGTTTGTATCGCCTAATCAGCAATGAAAATGATCTCATCATTGCGGGTGAGCGAGACGGGGATAATTACTTTTTGTGGGGCGTCGCGGGGCGTGGTCTGCGTTCGGGAATTATCCAGTTATGCAAAGTGGTGAAAGCGGCGGGCATGTCATCCATGACCGCCGACACCGCCTTTGATGGTGTCGCCCGTTTGGTGCGTTCAATTGGTGTGACCGCCAAGCAAGACGGTGACTTTATTCGTTTGGATTTGGGAGTGCAGTAAATGGGTAGTTCTAAATCAAAATCGAGTAATACCAGTAACACGACTAACGTCAGCGGTCAGAATGCCATTAGTGGCGATAACCTCGGTGTGGCGATTTCGGGTGTGAATAACTCGACCATCAACACCACCATGACCGACCACGGCGCAGTGAACGCCGCCATGGAGCTTGGCGAACAGGCCTTTGAGTTTGGTGGCGAGATGCTCAATAGCAATGAGCGTATTTCACTTGAAGCGATGGACACCACGCACGACATTGCCGAAACCGCCATTGATGAAGTGGCCGATTTTGCGGGCGATTCCTTGGCAACGTACGCCTCAACCAACAGTGAAAACCTCGATATGTTGGCGGGACTGGCGGGCAGCCAAGCGGCGCAGAACTCGAAGAATCTACAAGCCATGATGGACTTGGCGAAATTCAAACAAGACGGCGGGCAAGTCGAAACAAGCAAGATGATGGTCGTTCTCGCGATTGTGCTTGTGTTGGTGCTTGGCTACGTAATGGTGAAGAAACGATGAACACGCAACTAATCGCGGGGCAAGCCATCCCGCTGACGCCAGATGGTAATTGGCTGTATCTGAAAGCGGCGCAAGCTGAAATCGAAATCTATCGGGAATCGTCCGGTGAGCGCGTCACGCTCGGTAAGTCGTCGGTGTTTAACGTGGGCGAGGGTAAACACCTTGGGCGTTTGCTTATCTCAAGCCGTACTGACAACCAGATTGAAATCCAGTTTGGTTTTGGAACGTTTACGCCGCCTGTTGAGGGTCAAAGCGTCGTGGTTCAAGCACTGCCGAACGTGGTGATTGAACAAATGCCAAGTGTGACGGTTGAACAATTACCCGCGGTAGAAATCGCGCCCAATCAACAACTGGCAGTGAATCAGCTTCCCGCGGTTGAATTGGCTGCGAATCAACAGCTCGGCGTCACTGCTTTACCGCCTGTTGAATTCAAAGCGCCGCAACCTGTGAATGTTCAATCATTGCCCGCGGTCACGCTCGAAGCTGCACAAGTGGTCAAAGTGGATGAGCAAGTCAGTAACGGTCTTGTGACTGAAGCTGTGAGCGTGTTCCCGCACAACATCGCGCAAAACGCCACACGCAAAGCCATCACGATTAAGGCCGCGAAAGCTAATAGCGCCTCGGTGTTTATTGATGCGTTTGAACTGGAAGCGGGCGAGCGCATCACCATCGAAAGCACGGCCGACATGATCTTAACAGGTACGGCGGGTGACACCGTCACGACTATGGAGATTTAACGCATGGGACAAGTACGAGAGAACCTACCCAACGGCGACCCACGCAACAAAATTGAATACTTGGCCGATTGCATCGACGACGCCAAGGCCGCGAGTGCAGAGAACGCAAGCGACGCACCGCAAAACCTATTGGTAAACCCTGAGTTATCCCATTCTGGTGTTGATTTGGCGATGGGTTCACCGCATCAATTACGTTGGCTCACCAATGCTTACACCTACAAAGACCAAGCCGCGAACCAAATGCACCTTGGGCGCAGCTTTGGCCGTCCGGCTCCCGTGGGTTGGGGTGTGGAAGTCGTGCCGATTGATGGCGTGAGCGATTATCACAGCGTGGCGTACTCAAGTCTGGGCGGTGATATTGAGAAGTTCGACTACACAGCCAAAGCGTCCTATCTACTGGCGACAGGCTCAAACAGCCGAGTGTTGCATTTCAGTGTGTTCAGTGCGCCTTTTGACCGAGAGCTTCGAGCACTCAACGATGAGGGCACCGCGTGGGTGCCAGAAAATCAATCGTACAGCTTGTTTTTCCGTGGTGAAAAGAACACCGCCGTGCGCTTTGGTTTGCTTGAACTTGATGCAAACGGCGATTTCGTCGGGTATGTGGCACAAGCGCAGATTCCCGCCGAAGCTGGGTTTAACCAGTTTTCACAAGCATGGTTGCACGGCATCAAACTCCAAGCGGGCGGTTTGTACGCTTACTTTGTGGAGTCAGATACCAGCTTGGGCGAGTTCACTTCAAGTCCAGTCAGTGCGGGCGTGTTTTTAAACCCTGATGAACTCGACACCATTCCAGACCTGACGCCGAGCGATACCGCCACGCGCCGCTTTCGTCTGACGGAGTCGTTTGGCGAATTCAGCAAAGCAGATGTTGAAGCGGGCGTCCACCTCAACGTGAGTAAGTTTTTGATGCCGTTTGGTATGGAAAAGCACCTTATCTTTGCGAGCTTAAAAGGCACGCCAGGATACTACACCGTGCAAAACTTGCCCGCCGAAGTGGTGAAAACCCGTTATGACCAAGTCAGTGTGCGCGGAGCGGTTGCCGATGCAACCACCGTCATCATGGCGTACTACTCGGAATCGCCTGTGCACTTGAATTACTTCAGCTCAGCCAACTATCAAGCGGTGTAGTTATGCCGCTATTTATCTTTGTCATCATACTCTTAGGGATTGGAGCCTTTACTATGACAACCTCAACCACATCAAGCGTTCGCGGGATTCGCATCCATAACCCGCTTAACATTCGCATTGCCGCCAATGCATGGAAAGGCAAGGTGACGCCGTCACGCGATAAAGCCTTTGAAACCTTTAAAGCGCCCGAATGGGGCTTTCGTGCCGGAGCGATTTTGCTGCGTAACTACCAATTGCGCCACGAACTGCACACGCTGACCGAAATCATTCACCGCTTTGCGCCACCAAACGAAAACCACACGGCCAACTATGCACGCTTTGTTGCGGGTCGCGTGGGTGTCGGTATGGATGAGCGCATTGATTTAGTGAACAACAAGCCGTTGTTGGTCGAAGTGCTTCACGCCATGAGCGTCATGGAAGTGGGTCGCCATTACAGCAAACACACGGTGCTGAAAGGCGTCAATCTGGTTTAAAACGTCATTGATAGCGTCATATGACGTTTAACTATATTAAGGAAAAAATTATGTTTGAACGTTCAACATTAAAAGGCTTAACGCTTCTTGGTTCTGTTATCGCTGCGGCAACGGGCTACGGCCATTTATTCAGCGTGGAAATGACCGACACGGGCGTCAATTTCGGCGGTGCGGTTGGCTTGGCGATTCCTGCCGTGATTGGTGCTTATGAATCGCTGCCGGACAAGTGGAAACCAAGCAAAAAAGTAGGGGGCTTGGATGGAAAACGCCTTAATTAACGCCTTGTCGGGCTTGGGCTTTTCGTCTGAGTCGCTGGTCATGTTTGTACTTATCGGCATGAATCTCAAGTATCAAATCGCCATCAATAAGCAGCTTACTCAAGGGCTGCAAGATGTGCGAGAAAGTGTTTTGGTTCTAACGGCAACGCGCAACAATGAAAGCTAAGGCTTAAAACCTGCGAACTGGTTCGAATCGTCATTAATGACGATTTACACAGCGAGTAGGGAGCCGATACTTTTGGCGGGTCGATTGACCTCGACAGGCTTCAAATGACGCCACCAAAGCAGAAGCCTAAAAAGCCGAACCCTTAGCGATGGGGTTCGGCTTTTTGCTACAAACTTAATAGATAGTTGAGCGCTGAACCGATTCCTAAAAAGTATGGAAACGATTTTTCCAAAAAGTCAGGCAGCCTTAAATAGCTAAGTGTAGAAGCAAGCTTATAAATCTTGCAGTATTCCGAGTATTTCAGAGCGTAAGAGAATTGATCTGTACTTGAAAGAATATCTACACAGTCTCTTCTAGAGTAACGATATCCGATAGAAAAGAATACTAGCAACTCGACTTTGTCTTTCTCTTCTTTATACTTTAATCGTTCACGAATATCGGACTGCTTTGGAACAAGAACTGAATTGCACGACACAGCGTCCAAATCGTACCTTGTCCAGTCAGGATCGTTTGTTTTCTCTAGTACTGATCTTACATCGACTCTTCCAACTCTATCATGCCCAGCCCAAATAGCTTCTTTTGTTTTGCTTGCCACCCTTTTTCCAATCCATTCAAAGTACCGCTCCAAGTAGTGATGTGTAAGCTCATTCGAACGAGAGAAAGGTTCCTCACTTTTTCTATATACGGTAAATTTGTATAGGAAATAACACACAATCAGAAAGATAATAAAGGATATTTCAGCTTTTGTTCCGGAAACTCCAACTCCAACAAAAGGAAGCTTATTTAATGCTAGGTAATTCTCCAGTTGCAAAAATAGAACTACAGAAGCAATTGTGAGATTCCTACCGATAGTTGTTGTTGATAGGTTATCTTTATAGGACTTGCTGTTATCAAGCGAGCTCATGATCTAACTCCAAAAAATTTGCCAAATGTTATAACAACAAGCATTAAATATACAATGCTAGGCGGTTATAACTTTATTTTTGAGCTCTGAGTTTGGTTGGCACCCAAGGCGCCGCATTTCTACGACCACCACGAAACGGGTGCGGCGTGGATTGCAACTCTGTAATCTTAGGCGCTTCGATATGACCATATCGAGCCACCAATTCCTTGTATTCATCACGCCAAAGGGCTTGTTCCTTTAATTCTGTCGGGCTGAGCTGACGACCGTCAGGACAAATCAAAACAGCGCGTTTCTCATCAATCCGAAATCCCGTCCAACGATTGTCGTTTGGAAGAAAACCGAGACTTTTAATCAAAAGTAGCTTTTCAGCCATTGGATTTATCAAAATGCGGCCATCTAACCAACGACGAACGGTGACAGGTTTAACGTGAAAAAACTCAGCGCCGTGCTTAATGCTCGTGAAGTTTTGCCAAAACAACGTAGTGAAAGACTCTTTTGTCATGTGATGTGCCTCGAAATTCTTTATATTCTTAAAATTTTTTTTCGCGTGGCAAAGCCGAAAAATTTAACAAATCACGACTTAGGCCAAAACGCGTGGGTGGCGATGTTAATGAGGCATTAGAGAGAAAAAAAACAAACTTAGGTGAAATGCGACTGACAAAACAAGGACTTATATTTTGTTGAGTCGAAATTAAATCAAGAAGTATCAGAGCGTAAATCGGTGTAACTAAAACTAAAGTCAGTGCGCATTATGTATATTATGTTAAATTGTATATCGCCGTACGCTAAATGTTGTCTGAGTATGCTCCTATTCCCCTGCAGATTTTAAATTTAAGGGCCTTACGGTGAGCATTAAACATAATGGTTATTTACCATAAAATAGCTAATATCGATCTATCAATCTACGATTGCTTGCTCTTCAATTAGCAACTTATAAAAAATGGCGTCTATTTCTTTAGACGCCATTTTTGTTTACTGGAAATATTAAATTAGCCACCGGCTAATTTGACTGTCATGCCTTTCTTTTCAAGATGTGCCTTGATCTTGTCTCTAGCATCACCTTGAATCTCGATATTGCCATCTTTTACAGAGCCACCACAGCCACAGACTTTTTTGAGTTCTGCCGCTAATAACTTTAAAGGTGCATCATCCAAGTCTAAACCTGTAACAATGCATACGCCTTTACCTTTACGGCCTTTCGTTTGGCGCTGAATCCGAACAACACCATCGCCTTTAGGGCGAGATACTTTTTCTTCTTCCGGTTTAATTCGACCGGTTTCTGTTGAATATACCAGAGTCATTCTATTGTTTCTTTTGTTGTTGAGCTTGCATCGCTTTTTGCTTTGCAACCAAATAAGCTTCGATATGGCGTTGAATAGCGGCTTTACTGCCCTTAATCAGTTTACCATTAAACATACAGTACCAAGAGTTAGGTTGGCCTGTATCATTTTGAATAGTATAGCCGTTAAAGACCTCTGATTTTGCAACACCTGTTTGCTGCACTCTCTGTCCGAGTGAAGCAAACTCTTTGGGATCAATAATCGATGCGGTGTCACACCACCAATCAATGCTTTTCTTTACCGCCGTCAAACTTCCCTGTAAGACGTGGTTCTTGATTTTAACCTTCCAAACACTGCCATCTGATCCGACTGACTGCAGGTTAAAACCTCTATAATTTGAAATCGCCATACCACTGAGTCATCTGTTTAATGCGTTGATATAATCATAATTGCTACTGAGCAATATTCAAATACGGCTTGAATAAACCTTGCTCTAGAAAACAACTTGTATCATAAAACGCGTCTCGATAACGTTAATCACTTTGCACTGTTTATACAATCTTCCAAGAACTCATGAAATTTGTGCCCGTTGTTTTGAAGCATTTTAGGGAACATTGAGATCGGAGTCATTCCTGGAAATGTGTTTACTTCGTTTAAGTAAATCTCATCATCTTCCGTTAGGAAAAAGTCGATACGAGATAAATGACGAAGATTCATTTGTTTAAATACCGTCTCAGACGCGTGTTGGATGGAATCTAATTGTATTTGAGTTAGATTCTTCGCCTCAACTTCTGTGAGCGAGTGACTTGAACTGCTGTACTTTTCATCGTACGAGTAAAAAGCACCATCAGGCGCGATGACCTCGCCTGGCTTAGTGATATGTAGTTGGCCATTCATCTCATATGCAGCAACTTCAAGTTCTCGAGGTTTTACTGCTTTCTCAACCAACACTTGGTCAGAAAACCCAAAAGCATCATTTACTGCATTAGAAAGCTTGTCTTTTTCTGTGACACTGTAACAGCCAACGGAAGAGCCTTGGCGAGCGGCTTTAACAAAAACTTTTCCCCACTTTTCAAAGGCTTTATGAGCTTGAACGTGAGCTTCTTCATCGTTTCGCGTTAAGAATAAGTATGGCGTATTGGGTATGCCGATAGCGTCGTACCAAAGCTTAGATGTGATTTTATTGAAACTATTGCTACTCGCTTCTGGCCCGCAGCCAAGATAAGGAATACCTGCGATTTCAAACAGAGATTGAATGTCGCCTGTTTCGCCAGGAAAACCATGTATACAAGGCACGATGAAATCAATGGTTTGATTAGATTCACTTGAGCACAACTGCTTGGTATTGAGATCCAAGTAAACCAACTCACCTTGGTTGGTCATCCAACCTTCGTTTTTTATTTCTACGCGTGTAACGTGAACGTCTTCAATAAGATTTAGTTGTTGTTCGACAAAATTTGCAGACAATAATGAAATCTCGTGCTCAGAAGAGCCACCGCCGCATAGTAAAAGAATATTTTTAATCATGAATCCATCTTTCCGTGACCTACAAAAGATACTATTTATTATGATAAACCTTTGAAGTGTGACGTACAGTAATTTTAATGTGAGGAATGTTGTTCGAATAGGATTTGAGCAAATAAATAAGGGAGCTATTCGCTCCCTTATTTGATGTGTTAATTTAATTTGTTAAGCGTTGGGTAAGCTGAGTTTTTGATTGCATCAATGCTTTTAACAAATGGTCTTAACTGCTGAAATTGAGCTGGCAAAGTCGAAATCGCTTGCTTGGCTTCTGCGCTTGTTGCGTAGTCTCCGTATAAAACTGAGAACCACTTAGTACCGTTTACAACTTTGTAGTTTTCCCAAATTGGCTGACCGTTCTGTGGCAGCTTATTTGCAAACTGATCGACTTTAGCTTGGCTACCCACAGCTGCGACTTGAATGGTATAGCCGAATCGTTGAATGCCAGCTTGCTTTTTACTTGGTGGTACGATCTTAACTGGCTTCGCCTGCTCTTTTGGCGTTAGCTTGACTACTTTCTTTTCTTCAGGCTTTGCCGTCATTTTCACAACAGTTGGTTGTACGTCTTTTTCTACTACAGCGTTTTCAGACGCCATAATTGGTTTAGAGATACGATCTGATTTGTAGTCCTCTCGGTAACTTTCTGAGGTCACATCCGTGATGTAAGTTTCAGATGCACAAGCAGAAAGCAGAACTGACAAGCCGATGATTGCGATTTTTTTCATGAAGTAACAAATGCTCTGGATAAATATTACGATAAATCATGCCGATAGCAGGGCCGTTTATCAAGCATCAAATACAATAATCTGTGATTTTGATGTGATGAATAACACAAACTCCATAAGCATCGTACACATTTTCTGCAATGTCTGGTCTGAAGATGTTTTATCAGTAAATTATTCGTTTATGATTGATATGAAACCGAGAAGCCAACGTGACTTACAAACGGCCAGGAGTCAGCATGAATAAACTACATAAACTCTTTAAACCCAACTCTGTGGCCGTTATTGGGGCATCTCAAAAAGCATTGCGAGCAGGACATGTTGTGATGCGCAACCTTCTACAAAGTGGATTTGGTGGCGCGATTATGCCAGTAACGCCGCGATATAAAGCCGTATCTGGCGTGATCGCTTACCCTGATGTAGCTTCCCTGCCCTATACGCCAGATATTGCAATTTTGTGTACGAACGTTTCACGTAACGAGCAATTGCTTAAAGAGCTAGATGAGAGAGGCACACCGTTTGCGATTGTTATCTCTGATGACCCTAATCCTTTAGATATCTCATCATTGAACATTCGAGTCTTAGGCCCAAACAGCTTAGGTATCATCCTTCCTTGGCACAATTTTAACTGCACGTTTTCCCCTGTTGCAGCTAAACCCGGAAAAATTGCTTTCATCTCACAATCCGCGGCGGTTTGTACCACGGTTTTAGACTGGGCAAATGATAAGAACATTGGTTTTTCTTCGTTCATTTCGATTGGGCGCGGACAAGATATCGATTTTGCAGATTTGCTCGACTATTTGAGTATGGATGGAAACACTGAAGCTATTCTGCTTTATGTTGATAATATCCAAGACGCTCGCCGATTTATGTCTGCTGCGCGCGCCGCTTCACGTAACCGACGTATATTGGTGCTAAAAGCGGGCCGCTCTAAAGAGATGAATACTTTTGAGCAGCAAGACGGAGATACACTTGACGTAATTTACGATTCTGCTATTCGCAGAACTGGTATGTTACGAGTCAGCAATACGCATGAGCTTTTTGCCGCGGTAGAAACACTCACGCATTCTGTGCCACTTCGTGGAGAGCGTTTAGCGATCATCACCAATGGCGGCGGCCCTGCTGTTATGTCCGTTGATACTTTGATTGAACGTGGTGGCCAACTCGCAACGCTTGATGACGCTTCCATTGAGCAATTACAAGCAGTACTTCCATCCAACTGGCGTGCTCGAAATCCAATTGATCTGTCTGGTGACGCAACCCAAAAACGCTATATTGATACCATTAACGCACTGATGAATAACGACTGTGCAGATGCGATATTGATTATGCATAGTCCTTCTGCTGTTTCTGATCCTCTTGAAACTGCTCAAGTCGTTATTAATGCCATCAAATCTCACCCTCGGCATAAGCATTTTAATATCTTGACCAACTGGTCAGGAGAACAAACGTCGAGAGAAGCGCGACTGGCCTTTACTCAAGCAGGCATTCCAACCTATAGAACACCTGAAAGTGCGGTTGTAGCATACATGCACTTGGTCGAATACAGACGAAACCAGAAACAACTAATGGAAACGCCAACGACGGCAGAGCCATTACATTCTGGAAGTGTGAGTTCAGCAAAAGAATGGGTAAACGAACGACTACTGGATAAAAACACAGTCACCTTGGATACGCATCAAACCAGCCCATTATTTAAGCTGTTCGGGTTTAACGTTTTGCCTACGTGGATTGCATCTGACGACATTGAAGCCGTTCATATGGCAGAAAATATTGGATATCCTGTTGCGGTTAAATTGCGTTCTCCAGACATTCCTCATAAATCGGATGTTCACGGTGTTGCTCTAAATTTAAGAAACAGTCGAGAAGTTTCCAACGCAGCGCTATCCATTTTAGATACCGTAAAGCTCAGTTACCCTTCCGCCAATGTACATGGGCTGTTAGTACAAGGGATGGCAAAGCTCGGCAGCGCTGAAGAGCTACGGATTAGTATTGCAGTAGATAAAGTCTTTGGACCAGTGATCTTGCTTGGTCAAGGCGGCTCTGAGTGGAATATCGCCCAAGATGCCGTCGCTGCACTTCCTCCTTTGAACATGACGCTTGCGCGCTACCTTGTCGTTGTTGCCCTAAAGTCTGGAAAGATTCGCCTGCAGAAACACAAAGATGCGCTCGATATTACTGAGTTGTCGAAGTTCTTGGTTCGTATCTCCCAAATGGCAGTTGAGTTACCAGAAATACAAAAACTGGATATCCATCCAGTACTGGTGTCCGGAAGCGATTTAACTATCCTTGATGCAGATGTCACACTGTGTAAGTACGAAGGAGACGCCCAAAAACGGCTAGCGATTCGCCCTTTCCCGGCAGAGTTTGTCGAAACGGTGACGCTTCGAGATGGCCAACCTATCCTGCTTCGCCCTATCTTGCCTGAGGATGAGCCGCTGCATGCTCAATTCATTAATAGCGTATCGAAAGAAGATCTCTATAAGCGTTTCTTTTCTGAAGTTGGAGAGTTCAACCATGAGGCTTTGGCAAACTTTACTCAAATCGACTACGACCGCGAAATGGCGTTTGTTGCGGTAGCGTTTAATACTGACGGACCGTCTATCATAGGGGTAGCCCGCGCATTGATTACACCAGACAATAGTGACGCTGAGTTTGCTATTTTGGTTCGTTCAGATTTGAAAGGAAAAGGTTTAGGCAAAGTGCTGATGCAGAAAATAATCAGCTATTGCAAAATTAAAGGCACAAAGCAAATGTCTGGAATGACCATGCCAACAAACAGAGGAATGTTGATGTTGGCTCAGAACTTGGGGTTTGAGATCGATGTCCAGTTTGCAGACGGTACGGCAGATATGGTGCTCCCTTTAAATTGAAAAGCGCAGCATTAGCGATGACTTTTACTTCTTACATTCGATAATCAATGGGAATCTAAGAAGTAAAAGTTACGTTGTTACTTTAGTTTCCAATTCTTTTTTAAGTACTGAATACACCAGGATTTTGCCTCACCCATAGTGTTCCGGCGCCATGCCAAAATAATATCCATCGGCTGTTCTTCAGTGCCTTCGATTCGTTTCAATACACCACTATCAATAAGAGGTTGTGCAATTTGGCTTGGTAATGTACCAATGCCTAAACCTGCAGTTAGCGCTTCTACTTTTGCCGTAAAGTTGGTGACGGTCAAGCGAGGTTGTTTTTGAATGATATTAATTGAGAGCGCGGGTTGCTCACGTGCGGTATCTGCAATAGCAATAATCCGATACTTTTCTCGCGCTGCTTCATCAAACTTACCACTACGCTTGTGAACATAGTGATCAGCGGAAGCTACCCAATACATACTCATTTTACCAATTTTTTCTGACTTAACTTCTTGAGGAAGCGTATCCAGTGATGGGCAAATCAGTAAATCAGCTCTCCCCGTATTCAAAGACTCCCAGCTACCAGCCAGAATCTCCTCTTGCAGCCTGACTCGAGTTGAGCTGACCTCGGCCAGCGCATCAACCATCGGGAAAAAGTTGGATATAGGAATAATGCCATCGAAGGCAATGGTAATATCCAGTTCCCAGCCATTCGCCAATAACGTTGCATCGTTCACTAACTTTTCACTGGCTTGTAAAATGGCTCTTCCTCTTTCAAGAATAAGCTTACCTGCTTCAGTAAAATGGGCTTTGTGACCAGAGCGATCGAAGATAATAATGTCTAAGTCTTGCTCGAGTTTCTGGATTTGATAGCTCAGCGATGACGGGGCTCTGTCTAACTCATTCGCAGCAGCAGCAAAACTCCCTCTTCGATCAATAGCATCTAGAATATGGAGTGCTTCTAACGTAATTGGACTCTGCACATGGCCTCTCTTAATGTGACATTCATCACATTCGTTGTATTTGGATGAACTTATCAAGAACTAACGACAAATAATATAACATATTGATAACTAAAGACTAGGAATGCTCATAGCCTAAGAAGAAGATTCAATACAAATCAATAAATGACAATGGTAATGATAGTAATTACCATTTAGATCCATTAATATCCGCGTGTTGTTACCTATTATGGATCTAAGGTATTGAAGCCAATGTATAAAAAATCAATTTTGTCAGCCTCCATTTTAGTTGCCCTTTCCCATACTGCTTATGCGGAAGAAGCTTCTAAGTTTGAAGAAGTCGTTGTGTCGGCCACCCGTACCAACCAAACCATAAACACTGTTGCTGCTTCTGTTGCTGTTGTATCAGAGAAAGACATCGAAGAAAACATGGTAAAGGACTTGAATGATCTATTCGAGTATACGCCAGGGGTTACTGTTAATGGCACTCAACGCCAAGGCGTCCAAAGTATTAACATTCGCGGGATGGAAGGTAAACGAGTTAAAATCTTAGTAGACGGTGCATCTCAACCAGGTGTATTCAGCGGTGGACCATATTCGTTTATCAATTCTAGTGCCGTTACTGTCGACCCCGATATGCTAAAGAGTGTCGAAATTGTTAAAGGAGCAGCTTCTAGCCTACATGGTAGTGATGCAATTGGCGGTGTTGTCGCATTCGAAACAAAAGATCCGAAGGATTTCCTCAAAGATGGTAAAGACTTTGGTGGTCAAGCTAAACTCTCTTATTCATCGGAAGATAACTCTTTTAGTGAGCATGTAGCTTTAGCAAAGCGTTTCGGTAATACAGAAGCACTTATAGCCTTTACACGCCGTGATGGTGCAGAGCTACAAAATTTCTCTAAGGCGCCTTACGATAACTATTCTGTGGACAACCAAGATTATTACAAAAACGATCTATTGGTAAAACTTCAATCTCAATTGAATGACGCTCATCGCTTGGAGTTCTTGGGAGAAGTTATTTACAACGAGACTGACTCAGAGATCGCACATAAAAGTTACAAAAACTTCAACGCTGAAGACACAACCAAGCAAAATCGCATTGGGCTCAAGCACATTTGGTTTGCAGATGCAGCTATCTCGGATACGATCACGTCCAAGCTTACATGGATTGGTAAAGAAGAAAACGGCGTGTCTAATCGCTTTATCGAAGCCAGCCCAGGTTACCCACCTTACGTACCGCCTAGTGGTGACAACCAACAGAAAAAAGATTACGAATATACTGAAGACAAATTTGAATTCGAAACTCAGTTAGATAAAGAGATTCAAAATCACTATATTGTTTACGGAATATCGTACAAACATAGTGACATCAGTAATACCAATCGCGAGTTTAATTCCGATCCTGGCACGCCAGATACTGTTTACGTTTACACACCGGATGCAAAAGAAGAAAGCTTTGGTTTATTCTTGCAAGATGAAATTTCGCTTCTTAATGACAAGCTAATTCTGACTCCAGGTGTGCGTTACGATTACTTCTCTACTAATCCTTCAAATACTTCTGAAGAGTCATTCGAGAAGTTTAGCGACTCTGCATTAACTGGTCGTTTAGGAGCAACTTACTCTGTATCGCAACCTGGCACGATCTTCGCGCAAGTGAGCCAAGGGTTCCGAGCGCCATCGTTCGACGAGCTTTACTACACCTACGATAATCCGGCTCATGGCTATACCAACCGCCCTAACCCAAATTTGGGATCTGAAAAGAGTTTGTCTTATGAGCTTGGTTACCGTCATAACACTGCAGCGTCTGCAACTGAAGTAGCGTTCTACTACAGTGATTACAGTGACTTTATTGAGCAAACGTCATCAAACAATGGTGGTTTAACTGAATTCACAAATATCAATATTAGTGAAGCAAACATTAAAGGGGTTGAGCTCTCTAACCGTCTTGATTGGCATGCCATTGCTGGTCTTCCATCAGGCGTGACAACTCGCTTTGTTGCAGCATACACAGAAGGTGAAGATGGTAATGGTAATCCTTTGAACAGTGTAAACCCATGGAATGCCGTAGCTGCTGTAAATTACGATTCACCAAATGCACTTTGGGGGACAAGCCTAAAAGTAAACTACACGGCTAAGAAATCGAACAGTGATATCAACTCTGATGGTGATAAAGGCGGAATCAAAGACCAAGTTGCTTTGCCGTCTGCGACAGTCGTTGACTTAACGGCGTACTACAAACCAATGAAAGATATAACCATTCGTGCTGGTGTTATGAATCTAACGAATGAAGAATACCATCTTTGGAACGATGTTCGCGGTAAGACTGAGTTAAGTCGAGACAAAACGCAAGCTGAGCGTAATTATAACATTAGTGTTAAATACGAGTTCTAAACCTTAAAAACACAAAAGCCAGCGTAATGCTGGCTTTTTTTATGGCTTTCATTTCAAAAATGTAAAGAAAAGTATGAAAAATGAAAGTTTACTGTTTTGCCATCTCTTTTTTCACCATTACTGCTGCTGCAATGATGAAAGTGATGATCAGACCGAGTTCCATGAACTACCCCAATAGCTACGAGAAAATTTATAACCCAAATTAAGAGTCGGGCATAGTTTAACAGCTCTATATATACTTGCTACCTTTTAACCAGTAATTTACGATTTTTTCCGATTTGGATCAAAAAAGACGCAATTATGCGCCTTTTTGTTACTATTATGTAAATTAAAGATTAGGCATCTGGATAACCTTGAGGGTTAGTAGACTGCCAGCGCCATGTATCGCCAGTCATTTCTTCTAGAGTGCGAGTTGCTTTCCAACCTAACTCATTCATCGCTTTTGATGGATCCGCCCAACACTCTGCAATATCACCTGGACGACGCTCAACAAGTTGGTATGGGACATCTTTACCACTTGCGGCTTCAAATGCTTTCACCATGTCCAGTACACTGTAGCCGTTACCAGTACCGAGGTTATAGATATGAAGGCCAGCTTTGCTACCTACTTTTTCTAATGCAGCAACGTGACCATCGGATAAGTCCATTACATGAATATAATCACGTACGCCTGTGCCATCTTTGGTCGGATAATCACTACCAAACACAGAAAGGAACTCTCTGCGCCCTACCGCAACTTGAGAAACAAACGGCATTAAGTTGTTGGGAATACCTTGAGGATCTTCACCTAGCTCGCCTGTTGGATGTGAACCTACCGGGTTAAAGTAACGAAGAAGTGTAATGCTCCAGTCAGGGTTCGCATTTTGGAAGTCGGTTAAACACTCTTCTACCATTAATTTGCTGCGCCCATATGGGTTAGTTGCGCTAGTTGGAAAGTCCTCTGTGATGGGTACAGATGCAGGATCACCATATACAGTCGCTGATGAACTAAATACCAACGATTTAACTCCGGCTTCACGCATTGCATCAACCAATACTAACGTGCCATTAACGTTGTTGTCGTAATACTCTAAAGGTTTTGCTACAGACTCACCGACGGCCTTTAAACCTGCAAAATGGATAACAGCTTCAATATTGTGCGACTTTAGTGCTTCTACCATCGCCAATTTATCTCTGATATCGGCTTTAATGAAGGTTGGCTTTACACCACATACCTTTTCAATTCGATCTAATACCGTAGATTTACTGTTGTACAGGTTGTCTAGAATCACTGGCGTCATGCCAGCTTCGATCATTTGAATACACGTATGACTACCGATATAGCCCATACCACCCGTAACGAGTACTTTCATTTTATTATTCCTTCTGACGCGAATTGGGTTAGTTTAAAGCTTTGACGTTACGATTTAAACTGTCTCTTGTAATTCGCATCCCATTAATATTGCTTGGCCTTTTCCGGCTTTCTTTGCTTGATACATTGCCGTATCCGCACTTTTTAAAACTCGAGTAGCATCGCGCTCATTTACGCCGACTAATTTTACGCCGATACTAACGCCAACTTTGAGTAAGTGACCTTTGTACTCAATTGGAGCACATATGCTCTCGAGCAACTGTTCTGCTATTCGGGTGACCACTTTTTGATTGGCGGGATTAACCAACATGACAAATTCATCACCAGAAAGTCTTGCGATTAAATCACTATGTCTCGTCGCAGATGTTAGACGCTCGGAAACTTTTTTCAAAACTTCATCACCTGCATCATGACCGTAGGTATCGTTAACTTCTTTAAATCCATCCAGATCGAGGTACAAAACTGCAAATTCGTCACGCAAGTATCCAGAGCGTTGTACTAGTTGTTCCAACTCTAAATGGAACTTAGATCGATTGGCTAACCCCGTTAAAGCATCGTGATGAGCTAAATGCTCTAATCGTTCCATCTCTTTTGCGCCGGAAAGGTCGGTAAGAACAATAACCAGATCATAGAAACCATAGTCTTCACACTTAACGATACGATTGACTCGAGCAAACATCGGTACAAACTGACCAATATGGTTCTTCTCGATAACTTCACCTTGCCAAACGCCATAATTTTCTATCGACTCGATGATACTAGGCATCATTTCCTGTAACTTGCGCCACTTTAGCGTTTGGATGAATGACTTCCCAATAAGCTGATCCACCTCTAAGCCGACTAACTTAGTGACGGCAGGGTTTGCCATCGTAATGACACCGCGATGATTAAGAACAATGAGACCATCTTGGCTGCTTTCAAAAACACGTCCCGCAACACGTTGCCGGTTTATGGCTTCTTCAATTTCGGTGATATCTTGAATCGAAAACAGTAAGTATTCATGTGTCGAGAGGCGACGACTGGTTAGGCTCAACTGCTGTTCGTTATCTGCATTTTTGAGGTGAATATCATCGCACTCTAGGCCTCGACTCAGGATCTGACTCAGCTCATTCGGTGTTTTGGTTTTAATTAGATCACGAATATTGGCATATTTAAGCTCATCTAATTTTTTTTGAAATATTTGCTGGGTCGCCGTATTACAATGAATAACACGTCCGGAATTGTCTGTAATAACTAATGCATGCTGAACAGATTCGATAACCTCTTCTGAAAATGCGCGCTTTTGTTCTAGTGTGTCTAGCGAATGTTGCCGCTGCTTCTCACGTACTGTTAACCTATTCATCATTTGATTGAAAGATCTCGCGAGCTCTCCAATTTCATCGTTGGCGTAATAGCGTGCTTGATTTTCCGTGCTTCGTCCGTGTGTCACATTCTCTATTAAGCGGCTAAGCTCCATAACGGGCTTGAGAACAAGCCTCTCGATACTTATGTAAAAAACAGTGCCACCAGCGATCAGAAACAGAAGAAGTAAAGCGCCATCTTGAAGTAAAGATTGTATGGCTTCTACAATTGGGCGATGAGAAAGCGTAACTCTCATGCTACCAATGACATAGCCATCATGGATAATCGGCTCTAGAACATAAAGAAATTTGGTTGATAAGGCATAGCCTAGAGCGTGCAACCTACTTCTTTCGGTTTGACTTGGAACGGGTGCTAGTGCCCCACTTATCTCCATAACAGCGAATGGTTGGTCATCTTGGTCATAAAGTTTGACCCGCGTTACATTTGGCTGGTTTAAAAAGTTGGCGAGAATAGTTTGAGCTTTTTGCTTGTCCTTTGTTGTCAGCGCATCTTTAATTGAGAAAGAAACATTGTTAATCAGCTTTCTTGTCTGCTCGACCAGTTCATGCTTAGACGATTGGTATACAGTATACGAGGTGTAACCTTTTGAGATAACAAAGATAGCCGTTAAAAAGACCAGAAGAGGCCAAATAAGCTTCGCTCGTAATGACATATATATTCCTGTCGCAGACAACCACAAAAATGACAGAAGAACCATTATGCAATCTATCACCCATGAAGGGCGACAAGATTAACACGATGCTAATGCAAAATAACCTTAAATTCTCAAAAATTGGATGGAAAAGAAACGAAATACCTCAAAATTCGGATCAACTCAAATAACGGCAACATCTTTATGGACTAACGTGATCTTTTTCGTCACCTATCTGCTCAAAAAGCCTCGTTTTCATGATAGAAGAATGAAGTGAGTCACTGAACCTAGATGCATTTTCCTGCATCGTAACCCCATTGCTTGTGTAGAAATAAAACGTATGACATTGAATAAACAGCAACTTACATTGAACTGTGATATGGGCGAGAGCTTTGGCTCTTGGAGTATGGGCGCAGATGAAGACGTGATGCCCCATGTTGATATGGCGAACATCGCGTGTGGTTTTCATGCCTCCGACCCTAATGTCATGCACGACACTATCACCCTAGCGAATGACAACGATGTTGATATTGGCGCACACCCAGGTTACGCCGACCTACAAGGCTTTGGCAGACGAAGCATAAGCATGACGGGTGATGAAATTACGAACATGGTTATATATCAGGTTGGTGCTTTACAAGCATTATGCCGGGCGCAATACACAGACATCAGTTACATAAAGCCTCATGGTGCTCTATACAACGACATGATGAAAAGTGATGCGATATTTAGAGCGGTAGTAAAGGCGGCAGCACTGTTCAAAGTACCGTTAATGATCCTAGCTTCACAGGAAAACGAAAAATACTTAGAAATCGCAGACGATTATGATGTTCCCTTGTTATTTGAAGCATTTGCAGATCGTTTATACCAAGATGACGGCTTACTGACTCCTAGAACACAGCCCAATGCCGTGTTAAAAAGCGAGCACGCGATACTTGAGCAAGTCCGGACCTTAGCTGACTCTGGGCGTGTCAAAACCGCTTCAGGCGGTTACATATTATTGGAAGCCGACACAATTTGTGTTCATGGTGACAATGAAGAGTCGATCGCGCTGATCCAAAAGATCCGCCAAAGCCTATACGCTGGAGGAAATTAATGCATAAAGAGAAATTTAATATCTCTTTGATCTCCGAGTGCAGTATTTTCATTAAGTTTGATGAGAGTATTTCTGAAAATGCAGTCGGAGAGCTTGCTCGCAGCATAAGAGAAACTTTCGCTTCAATTGTTATGAACGTTGTCCCCTCCTATCAAACTATTCTCATTGATTACTTACCTTTTCGAATCAACGAAAAGAACTTAGCCAATGAGCTGCAACAAATCGTGAGCCAGTTTGATACTCAATCACTTAAGCTTTCCCAGCCGAATCACATTACTATCCCTGTATATTACTCTGAAGAAACCGCGTTAGATCTATCTCGTTTTAAAAAGCGAGGTCTGTCATTAGACGATCTTATTACCCTGCATACGAAAACCGAGTACGCGGTTTCTGCAATTGGCTTTGCTCCAGGCTTTGCATTTCTCTCGGACGTTGATACTCAATTGCACATGGCAAGGCTTGCCACACCAAGAACTCAAGTGCCGGCCGGAAGTGTAGGAATCGCAGACTCTAAAACGGCCGTCTATCCATCAGATAGTCCTGGCGGATGGAACATTATTGGTAAAAGCCCGCTTGCGCTCTTCTCCGACTCTCCTCCTTTTATACCGTTTGAAGTGGGTGACAAGGTCACCTTTAATGCTATTTCAAAACAAGAGTTTATCGATTTAGGAGGCGTACTATGAGTTACGGTGGATTACTGGTGGAAAAGCCAGGACCGCTCTCTTTAGTTCAAGACTTTGGTCGTTTTGGCTTAGCGCATGTCGGTGTGACTCAAGGTGGCCCGGTCGACGACTATGCTTACAGTTGGGCCAACCATTTGCTTGGTAACGTAGTCAATTGCGTTGCGATTGAAATTACTCTGGGTAACGCTTGTTTTATTGCATTGCATAACTGCCACCTTGCTATATGTGGCGGTGACTTAAATGCGAAAATAGATGGTGAACCTATTTCAAATTGGTCTGACTTTACGTTGAAAAAAGGACAGAAGCTTCAGTTCGGAGTCGCAAGGAATGGACTTCGCTCCTACCTAGCGGTTAAAGGTGGATTCAATGTTGCTCAGCACTTAGGAAGCGCATCGACCGTCTTGCGAGAATCTCTAGGTGGTTATGATTCAAATGGTGGCGCTTTGAAAGCTGGTGATATTCTTCCCTTTGTCCCTCATAACTTACCGAAACGTAAACCAAGGCAAATGACGTTTCGCTTTAAGCCAGATTACAACTTACCCATTAAGCTGAGAGTGATTGAAGGCTATCAGAACGAGGACTTTGATGAAGACGCTCGCCAAGCATTTTATAACAAAGCATTCATCATCTCCCCAAATTCGAATCGCATGGGCTACCGTCTTGAGGGCAATAACATTCGTCCACCTTACGAAGGCGTCCTATCAGAGGGAATTGCATTAGGTTCAATTCAAGTACCTAGCGATGGTAACCCTATTGTGCTGCTCAACGATCACCAGACTATTGGCGGGTATCCTAAATTTGGCTGCGTAGCTCGTATTGACTTACCTAGACTGGCACAGGCGAAACCCGGACAAAAAGTCAATTTTGTGAAAGGAGATAGACTAGGCTTGCAAGAAGTATGGTGCCAATGGGCTCAGTTTTTTGGGTATTAATACAACCACTGAGCCCAAACACAGCCGATTATGCAGGCATACCATAACGCACTGCTAAAGCTTGTGGATAGCCTCGCTCTTGAGTGAGTTTAATCGCGTACTGCTCGACCTCTTGTTCAGACCACTTCACAGCGACCGGATGCTGTGTTTCCACATTTTGGTTAGGATCGATGTCAAACCAGAATTGAAGCATTTTTTGCGCTGCGAGTAGTGTCGATGACGCTTTTACCACCTCTATTCTCGCGTAGTGGTTATCTTCAAAAGTCACATCTGCCGCTCTGAGTACTGGATCTGTGCCGGGAATTTGCTGAGCGCCAAATAATGCTTTTCCTCCTTTTACAGCAGAGTGATAGTCGGGAATGAACTGTGCCATGTGTTTGATGGCGTTGTTCGTTCGCTCTTCTAACACTTCTTCTCTCCAGCCGTTACGGATCTTCGAGAGTAAAGGCATAGGCAGTTCAGGTTGAGCAGATGAGTTCGTGCTCTCCACTAAACCATCTTCAAACAGCGTGATTCCTTTTGTCATACCATGAAGTTGAAAGTAACCATCGCCATAAGGCGTCAATTGAGCCATTCCTTTATCGGTTCCACGCGGGCCATGAAAAATAACTTCTGGCCATTGTTGTTGACAGTCTGCCCACCTCGTAACGTAAGCGGCTTTAAACTCCACCAACCTGTCTCGCTTGGCACCAACTGTGTTGTCAATTGAGCCTGTTTCAAAGCCACACGCGTTAACCAAGTAGTCGCATGTCATCAGGTAATCGATACCTTCACGTTCATAGCCAAGTTGCCAGTGTTCCCCCATCCAATCGGCTTGCTTAAACGTTGCTTGTGTGAAGACCGAAGCATTAGGAAGCGTATCTAGTGTTAAGTTGGCAATTGCGGCGAGGCGAAAAACACTCCAACCATATTCTTGAACTGCGACAACAGGATACTTTAGCGCTTCAAGATCAGCATGTTGAGCAAAAGGAATGCACCACTCATCGAAGTTTGTAGGATGACTTGGTTGAGTACGTTGCGCGAGAGCTTCTAGCTCCGCTTTTGAATACAGTTTGTAGTATTTGCTTGGCTCGCCGAGCACTTTATTACTCTCATCTTTATCAACGAGCGTCTGATAAGCACTTTTCACAACCTCTAATCGCGGAATTAGTGTGGATGGGTCTCCACCATCGGAATGAGGAACCGCGATGATTGTCGGACGAATATTCAGTGAAAGCGGATACAGGCGAACAGTATCAATAGATTGTGCTAACAAGTCTAAGCACTGTTGCTCGGAAATCTCTCGATATAAATTACCACCAGCATGCAAATGACAAATGGGTGGACCATTTACTAGTGATACGCCCTTCTCTATTACGGAAACTTTAAAACCCAGCTCCGCAAAATGAATTGCTGCTGTTGCACCTGCTACACCGCCACCAACAACAGCGATATGCTTATCTTTATAACTTGGAAACTCAGACTTCATTGCTTCACTAAAAATTTTATAAGGAAAATTCTTTACTAACGGTGAATTCTACTCGTGTTTGGACTTGATTAAAATCACAAAAAGTTCATGGGTTTGCGAAATATCCAACAGCGCCTGTAAAGTGCATTAAAGTAGAAAAAATTTGCGAAAAAGTACTTGACGACATGGTTAAGAAGACACTTTTTTGTGTCTATGTGAATAAGAATTTCACTGTAAGACCCATGGCGCAAAGCCTGCAGAAACACCCCACTTTTTACCCCATTTAGTTATCCCAAAAGTTATCCACTGTTTTTGTGGATAACTAAAATAAAAGTGTCATGGAGTGTTCCAAATTTGATAACACTCGCTGCGATTAAGTGTTTACTGGCGTTAACAATCTTTTCAACAAACTCATCACTACAAGTGCCAACGTAACAAATGTTGCAAGCGGTAAAGCTATCCACAATTCGGGGTGAATTTGTGCATTGAGATCGAACCCATATGTCATGACTGCGGCCACACAAACTTCCGCAGCGAATACCGCAACACCACTAGCAATCAACGCCATAATTCCGTACTCGGCCCACAGGGTTGTGTTGATCCGTTTCTTACTTGAACCTAATGTGCGATACAAACGAATCTCTTGTTGGCGTTGGGACAAGCTTAACCTCAGTAGCGTAAAGATGAGCAGCAGACCAGCAACAACGCCTAAAAGAGCAAGGATGGTGATTGCTGATACGATTTGCTGAATCAAAGCCTGAATTTTCTCGCCCATAGTTCGGATATCTAAAACAGAGACCGTTGGGTGAGCACGTGACATTGACGTCAACAACGCATCATTTCCTTCTTCAATCCTATAACTGATGAGGTAAGAACCAGGTAAATTAGCCATCACGTCAGATGAGAAAATAAAATAAAAGTTAGGCTTCATGTCACGCCATTCGACATAACGGATGGTATCTACTACTGCATCGTAATTCTGGCTGTTTATTACAAAGCGCAGCGTATCACCGAGTTTGATGCCTAAGTCATTTGCTACATCCGCTTCTACAGATACACTCCCTTTGTTTGTCCATTCACCCGAAAGCACGTCATTATATTCTGGTAGGGTATCTCCCCATGTCAGGTTTAGCTCTCGACGTATCGCGTCAGAACCTTCTCCTTCGTACTCAACCTCTTTAACATTTTGACCGTTAATCTCTGTTAGTCGTCCACGAATTATTGGATAAGCTTGTGACCGCGTAACTCCATTTTTATCTAGGGTTTCTAGGTAGTTATCGAGCTCATAATCACCAATGTTTAAAGCGAACACATTTGGCGCGTCTGCAGGTAAGGTTCTCTCCCAATCAGCGAGAATATCGCTGCGCACAAGCCAAATGATAGACAGCAACATCAAAGATAATGCCAAAGCACCAAACTGTAGACCGCTGGTTACTGGCGTCCGGTTGATACGACTCAACGCAAGCTTCATTGCAGGATGGGTTGACACACGTGCAAACAGCTTTGTGAGTGTGACGCTAACTGCTGCGAGTACCACAAACAGTACCGCTATACCAGTGAGCACGATCCAAACTAAGGTGTTATCTGCATACAGTAAAAGCAATGGAACAACGGGAACTAGAACAAGTAACATTCGCTTCCAGGAACGTTGCGCTTTGCCCTGCTGTAGCACTTCTAACGCGGGAGTTTTAATCAAGCCTAACAATGGTATACCGAGAGCGGGAACAGTAATCAAGACTGCAGAGATAAATGCCACCAAAAATGGTGTGACGCCGTAACTAGGGAGTGGATCGGGCAATAAGTCTTTGAGTGGAATGCGTAATAAATACTCCAACCCGCTCCCTAGCAGTAGGCCGACGACACTGGCACTAATGAGAAGGATTGTGACTTGAATAAATAACCACTTTTCAATCCATCGGCGGCTCGCACCAAGACTTTTCAACATCGCGATAGTTTGTGTCCGGCTGTTCACGTAATTTTGACAAGTAAGAACCAATGTTGTCGCCGCCATAATGATGACAATCGCTACGGTCAACGACAGATACTGCGTCGTGCGTTCAAAAACCTCATTACTACGACTGGCAGTATCTTGCGTGCGCCAGCGATCGCTCGGAGAAAGCTGCGTATCATCTTGCAAGCTCTTTAGTGTTTTGTCATCGGCTTGTAAAAACAGACGGTATTGAACTCGGCTCCCAACTTGAATTGCTCCTGTTTTATCTACGTCACTTTGATGAATGTATGCAGAAGGCATTTGCTGAAATGGATTAAAGCTCAAGCCTGGTTCCATCAATACTGCGCCTGATACAGTAAACTCGGCATCGCCTATCGTGACGCTGTCACCTGATTTTACGTTTAGTTGAGTCATAATCCGCTCATCAAGCCAGAGTTGGTTCTCTTTAACGCGACCGGCTGGATTATTTTCAAGAACGAGCTCTCCCATTAAAGGGTAATTATCATCCACCGCCCTTACAGAAATAAGCTGCATACCATTATCGCTAAATGCCATAGTGGCAAAGCGTGTCATCGTCGAACGTTCAAGGCTTTCAGTCGAGGCTAACAACATGTCCGGAATGGGATTAGCAGACACAAACACCGCATCTGCCGTTAATGCGTCCTTCCCCTGCTTGACGATCACCTGCTCCATTCGTTCTGCTAATGCAGAAAGCGCAAAGATACTCGCAATCACGAGAATAAGAGCAACGCTAATAGGCCAAAGATTCCCCTGCCTTATTTCGCCGAAACTCCAGCGTATCAAACTTTTATTCGGCGAGTGCTGTGTTGTACTGTTTTGCTCTGTGGATGTTGCTTCACTTGATGATACTGCAGACATTATATCTCCTCCTTAAGCTCACCCGCCTCCATACGATAGATACGGTCACATCGGCTTGCTAGGTGACCATCGTGTGTTACTAAAATCAGAGTTGTCCCGTGCTGTTCATTAAGATCGAATAGCAGCTCAATCACTTTGTCTGCGGTTTGATGGTCAAGATTGCCGGTAGGCTCGTCTGCGAACAACAGCTCAGGCTGTGTCATAAATGCACGCGCTAGCGCAACTCGCTGTTGTTCACCACCAGATAACTGGCTTGGTAAATGGTCGACACGTTTTTCCAATCCAACAGCAGCTAATAATTCCGCTGCTCTTGCTTCATCTTCGGCTTCACCACGTAAAAGACAAGGAAGCGTGACATTACGTAATGCACTCAAACTCGGGATTAACAAGAAACTTTGGAAAACGAAACCTAAAGAGTCAGCCCGAATTTTCGCACGTGCTTCATCGTCCAGTTTTGATAATTCATGACCTAATAAAGTAATTTCGCCTGATGTCGGCGTATCAAGACCAGCTAGCAACGTCATCAATGTTGACTTACCTGCACCGGAAGTTCCGACGATGGCGATTTTTTCTCCTTTTCGGATGTCAACATTTACGTCTTTGAGGATTGTTAATTGTTCTTGATTAGTAGAGACTTGTTTAGAAACCAAATTGGCTTGAACAATAGGTGCATTAAGTACAGGTGTTTGCATGATTCGTATACTTTCCTTAGTTCTATTTTTTTGTTTTTCCGCTACTGCACATGCGAGCGAAAAGCTACTTGTCTTGGGTGATAGCTTGAGTGCAGGCTATCAGATGCCGATCGAAGAGAGTTGGCCTAGCTTACTCCCTGATGCGTTGTCAGAACATGGTCAAGATGTAACAGTTATTAATGCCAGCATTTCTGGCGATACAACCGGCAATGGCTTAGCACGGTTACCTCAGTTGCTAACTCAGCATAGCCCTGACATGGTACTTATTGAGTTAGGTGCCAACGATGGCCTAAGAGGTTTCCCTCCTAAACTTATTACGTCGAATCTTTCAAAAATGATTACCATGATAAAAGATTCTGGTGCGGACGTTGTCATGATGCAAATTCGGGTTCCACCTAATTATGGTAAGCGCTATAGCGATATGTTTTACGATATCTACCCTAAGCTTGCACAGCATCAACAAGTTGCCTTGATGCCATTCTTCTTAGAGCATGTTGTCACCAAACCAGAATGGATGATGGATGATGGCCTTCACCCAAAACCAGATGCACAACCTTGGATCGCTGATTTCGTTGCTCAAGAATTAATTAAACATCTCTAATTTTAATGGTCTAGCTCAATAAGTTTTACGTAACTTTACGTTAATCTATTTTCAATTCCACTCATCGAGGATAGATAACAACATGCGAATAGAACCGTTAATTCAAGGTGTTGTTGCTCGCTCTGCGCACCCCAAAGGGTGTCATGCATCTATTAAAGAGCAAATTGAATACGTAAAACGCGCCCCACAGATCAAAAAAGGCCCAAAACGGGTTTTGATTATTGGTGCCTCCTCTGGTTTCGGCCTAGCGGCCCGAATAGCCCTAACGTTCGGTGGCGCTAACGCCGATACAATTGGCGTCTCATTTGAGCGTGGCCCTTCAGAGAAAGGGGTTGGGAGTGCGGGTTGGTATAACAACGTCTTTTTTAAGAAGGAAGCAAATCAAGCCGGGCGTACCGCAATAAATATTGTTGGCGATGCATTCTCTGGTTCGGTGCGCAATCAAGTGATTGAAGCCATTGAAACGTACTTTGAGGGTGAAGTTGACTTAGTCATCTATAGCTTGGCAACCGGTGTTCGACCTAAACCTGAATCTGATGAGTTTTGGCGCAGTGTCATTAAACCGATTGGTGAACCTGTCACTGGCGCTTCTATCATGCTGGAGAACGATAAGTGGATAGAAACCACCTTAACGCCTGCAACAGAAGAGGAAGCCAATGCCACCATTAAAGTAATGGGCGGCGAAGACTGGGAAAGCTGGATTGACACACTCATCAATAACGACTCTATTGCAAACGGCTGCAAAACCATCGCCTTTTCTTACATGGGCCCTGACATTACGCACCCAATTTATCTCGATGGTACGTTAGGTCGAGCGAAAATCGATTTACACCAAACCAGTCATTCATTAAACCTCAAACTCGCCAACTTTGACGGCGGTGCTTACGCAACCGTGTGTAAGGCGTTGGTGACGAAAGCCAGTGTATTCATCCCTGCGCTAAGTCCCTACCTGTTAGCGCTTTATAGAGTGATGAAGGAAAAAGGTACTCACGAACGCTGTATTGAACAAATGCAGCGACTGTTTACTACGAAGTTATACGATCAAGAGAAAGTGCCAGTTGACGGTGAACGCTTGATTCGAATAGATGACTTGGAACTTGAACCGCAAGTTCAACAAGAAGTCCACGCTCTTTTAGAACAGATGAATGCTGATAACTTTAAAGAGATTGGTGATTACAAAGGTTTTAAAGATGAGTTTATGAAGCTCAATGGCTTTAACTTTGAAGATGTCGACTATTCGCAAGACATTTCTATTGAATCGTTAATGTCGCTTAAGCCTTGATGCTTGTTACCTGTTTCAAGGATGAGATATGTGACAACTATTCCTAGTCCTGAACACTTTTCAGGACTTTTTTTTGTTTCGAGCCCTAGCCACCCTATACTTAATTAAAAAGCGAGAACAAAATAGAGCAGTCTGCATTTTTAATTCACAGGAAGTGAAACCACGTAAAGGATGACCTATATGGGGAGATTGCAAACATTAGACTACGAAATCCCTGAGTCTATGCGAAGAAGTTGGCAAGAAATCGTCAACTTACTGGCTCAAATAACACACGTACCCACCACATTAATTATGCGTATCCATCCGGATCGCATAGAAGTAAATACATCTAGCGAAACTCTAGGTAATCCTTATCGTACTGGCGATGCAGAGCAGCTTGGTAACGGTTTGTATTGCGAGCAAGTTATAGAACAGAAAGGCGAGCTTGTAATCCCCAATGCGCTTGAAGATGAAGAATGGCAAAATAACCCAGACATCAAACTAGGCATGATTTCTTATTGCGGCTTACCGCTATTCTGGCCAAATGGGGAGACATTTGGAACAATCTGTATGCTTGACTCTGAGAGAAACGAGTACAACGATAGTTACCGTCAGTTGCTTGAAACTTTCAAAGATTCAATCGAAGCACAGCTTTCAGTTGTGTACCAACAACATAAACTTCAGCGACTTAACACCGAGCTAAAGAGTCGAATTGAAAATCGTACCACGGATTTAGCCCAGTTAAGTTACTCCTTAACACAAGAGATTGATCGCCGTAAAGCCGCGGAAAAACAAGTGAGCTACCAAAAAACACATGATCAGGGAACTGGATTTCTAAATCGTTCTGCACTTGAGAACATTGTCCAATACACCTTACAGTCCCTTGATAGTGATCAGCAATCGCTTGTGGTCATCAACATTGGTTTTAGTAACGCTCGCAGTATTCAGACCAGGCACGGGTTCGAGGTCTTTGACAACATTTTAAAAGAATTTCACTCCAGATTAACCAGACACGGTGCTAGCGGATTTATCACTGGTAGACCAAGTTCGAATGACATGGTTTTATTGATTTGGGGAGAGGATATTGAAGCTCGGTTAAATCAACTATTAGATGATATCACTAAAATTAGCGTAGATGGATTTGTCTTCAACAAAACAGAAATACATTTGCACACGTATATCGGTATAGTTCAAGCTTACAAAGATTGCAGCAATGCTAAGCGTATCCTTCAACATGCATGTTACGCGATGCTTCTATGTAAAGAATCCGGCGAACCTTTTAGTTATTTTAGAGAAAATCATTCGGCTGATCTCAATAGTCACAATGAACTGGAAAGTTACCTTTTACAAGCAGTGCGTAACGACGATTTAGTGTTGTACTTTCAACCTCAAGTAGACTCCAAAACACGTAAATGGATTGGCGCAGAAGCCTTGCTTCGCTGGAGACATCCAATACTTGGCGACGTTTCCAACGAAGCATTGATACATATGGCCGAACAAAACGGGCTTATCTTTGAAGTTGGCTCTTTTGTTCTGCGTACCGCGATAGACAAAGCGAAACAATGGTCTGAGTTAATCGATAACTTCAAAATTGCCGTCAACGTTTCTCCCATTCAATTACAAAACGTAAATTTTGCAGAACAAGTGCAACACCTACTCGACACTTTCCATTTGCCAGCACACTTTCTCGAACTCGAAGTAACCGAGAGCGCTCTAATTGCTGATGAAATAGTAGCACGCACAACGTTAAATAAGTTGCATAAACTAGGTGTGACATTGTCACTTGATGACTTTGGTACAGGATATGCTTCGTTCAGCTATTTAAAGAAATATCCGTTTGATGCCATCAAAATTGATAAAAGCTTCGTCCAGCAAATGGAAAAGTCAGATGATGATCGCGAGATCATTTGTTCAATCATACACATTGCAAAAAAACTGGAACTCCAAGTAGTGATCGAGGGCATTGAATCCCACCAACAAGAGCAGTTTCTTATTGGTGAGGGTTGTGATATCGGACAAGGTTTTCTTTATGGTAAACCTATGCCTTGTAATGAATTTGAGCAAAGTTTGTTTAATCAGCGCCTTTCTGGCGGGCAATACGCCTACTCTTCCTAAGCATTCTCTTTACTATGAGGGCGGTGGTTTCTATAATCGCCGCCCGCTTCTATTAAAAGGCCAATATCTTCATGGATCAGTTGACTGCCACGCTTAAGAAAATTGAAAAGCAGAACTACCGAGCTTATCAGCAAATCAAAGGTCAATACGACTTCACTGATTTCACTTTGTTTATCGATCATGTACAGGGTGACCCTTATGCATCGTCGTCACGTTTTCGTGCGACTCGCGCATGGTCTTTGACTGGTCTTGAGTGGCTAAGAGACGAGTCTCCTGCATTTCAAAGAGCTGCACGTGATTTTATTGCGCGTAGTTTTGAACAGTTTGCTAAACAAGAAAACTCAGTATCAATTTCACTGACAGGCCAAACTGTACTGGATAGCACCGCGGTGTTGTTTACTGAAGAAGGTATTGAACTGCGTTTTCGAGTTAACTTACCAGCCGAAGGTCGTTCAGTATTGGGGAAAAAAGCCAACAACATACTGACTTTCCACCTGCCTAAGTTTATCCGTCGAGCAACTTTAGAGCGTGAACTCGACAAAGCCGCTTTAATTAAGCACTGCCAAGTTGTTGAAGACCAAGATGCCCTACGAGAACAGTTAGAGGCCAATAACTTAGTCGCGTTTGTCGCAAACGGCAGTATTCTTCCTCGAATTGCAGGTAATTGCGACCTTCCAATGAAAGAAGCCGTTGAGTTTAAAGCCCCTGAATCTCTACAAGTCACTTTACATGCGCCAAACAAGGGCCATGTCACAGGATTAGGAATTCCAAAAGGTATCACACTGATTGTAGGTGGTGGCTTCCACGGTAAATCTACCTTATTAAATGCAATAGAGCGTTCAATTTACGATCATATTCCAGGAGATGGTCGCGAATACATTGTTGCCGATAACAAGGCTATGAAGATTCGTGCCGAAGATGGCCGATGCGTACACCACTTGAACCTGTCGAACTACATCAACCATTTACCAATGGGTAAAGATACGGCGGACTTTTCTACTCAAGACGCATCAGGCTCAACGTCGCAAGCCGCTTGGCTTCAAGAGTCTATTGAAGCGGGTTCAAGCACATTATTGATTGATGAAGATACTTCTGCTACCAACTTCATGATTAGAGATGAGCGTATGCAGGCATTGGTGGCAAAAGGTGATGAGCCAATTACTCCTCTCGTCGACCGCATTGGTCAATTACGAGATGATCTTGATATCTCTACCATTATCGTTATGGGTGGGTCGGGCGACTACTTAGACGTTGCCGATACCGTCATTCAAATGCACGACTACCAAGCCGTTGATGTGACTGAAAAAGCGAAAGAAGTTATCGCTCAGCACCCTACTCAACGCCATAACGAGTCAGAAGAACGTTTACAGACCTTCCCACCTCGAGCACTGAACCGCGTTGCGTTGATGAATATTCTGACTGACGGCAAGTTCCGTGTGAATGCGAAAGGCAAAGAGTCACTTCGATTTGGTAAAGAGTTTACTGATCTTAGCGCTTTGGAACAGATAGAGTCAGCCGATGAAGTCAACACAATTGGCTGGTTATGGTTCCAAATTGCTCAACTTCCAGGTTGGTGTAATCATCCGGCGAAGGAGATTGAAGAAATGCTGTCTGGTGAGTGGCATGCCGCTCTTCCTAAGCAAGGCGACTTAGCCAAACCACGCACACTAGACGTTATGGCTGCCCTCAACCGCATGCGAAAATCTCAGTTTAAGTCATCATGCTAGTTTTGATACGCTGACAGAGACAGTTCAATCAAAAGGCAGCTATAGTTAGCTGCCTTCCTTTATCTTTATTCTTAGCGAATCATTCGTTTCTCAGTACATTCCACGCTTCACAAAGAACTCTAAATCTTTCTGCATCGCCATTTTCTCGATCAGGATGCCAACGAAGCGCGAGTTTTCGCCATTGTTTTCTAATTTCCGCAGGCGTAGCGTCAGTGTTAAGTTCAAATAGTGACAGTGCCTTTGTCTTATCTACGCTGGCTACTGACGAACCACCGATGAACTTTTGATAAGTTGTCCAAAATTCATTCAACAGTCGACGCACTTCATCTTCGTCCGCTTCGTAATTGCGCCAATCTAAGTAATACTCACGCAAAGGATCATGAATATCGATCTTATGCCTCAAAGCTTCCATCGAAGACATGAGCTGAATATCCATGGCTTCGACTTGAAGCCAACTATCCGGATACAGAGTGTCTTGCAGTTGATATAATGCATTCATGATCAGGAAATTTCTTTTGAATAAATCCTTATCGGGAGAGTCGTCCAGCTTTGAAATATAACCTTGTTCACCCAACGAGCTTGCCAAGGTGTGCACTTTCCAATTAGAGGGCTGTTTTCTCAGAATTTCTAGCATTGGCCAAAGCAGCGGATTTTCTATTGCATGAGGCTCAATACTATTGACAGTACGTTGTCCTTCCATTCATCCTCTCTGACACGAGTTTAGGGCCCCATTCACGGCACAAAAAACATAGTTTCCACTTTGTAGCATAAATGCAAAAAGGCCGATAGTCATTCACCATCGGCCTTTGTAAGGAGATCACGTAAAGGTTAAATAACCCCTAGCTCACGTAAACGTTCCATAAGGTAGCTATGTGCAGTGTAGCGCTCAGATAACACCACTTCCGGCTTTGGATGCAGGAACAACGGTAATGAGATACGTGACTTTTCTTGACGGCCACCCGTAGGGTTGATTACACGGTGAGTCGTTGAAGGGAAATAACCGCCTGACGCTTCTTGAAGCATATCACCAATGTTGATGATTAAGTTTCCGAAGTCACATGGTACATCGATCCAATCACCCTCTTTACTCTTTACTTGCAGTCCAGGCTCATTGGCAGCAGGCAAAACCGTTAACAGGTTAATGTCTTCATGCGCAGCAGCACGAATAGCGCCTGGCTCTTCTTCGCCTGTCATCGGTGGGTAGTGAAGCACGCGTAGTAATGTTTTGTCACTGTTATTGATCATTTCTGACAACGCGATAGAGAACTTCTCTTGAACGTCCTTAGGTGCGTACGCTTCAACCCAACCTAATAGCTCTTGAGCAAATGCATTGGCACGCTCGTAGTACTCTAAGATTTCAGCTTTAAGCTGCTCTGGGATCTGACCCCAAGGGTAAACATGAAAGTACTCTTTGATGTCTTTCACTTTGTGCCCTTTCGCCACTTCAGACACAGAAGGTGGGAAGTAGCCATCTTGGGTGTCTACGTTAAAGTGAAAATCATTCTTTTGTTCTGAACAGAAAAACTCATGCCAGTTTTTGTAAATTGACTCTACAAGCTCTTGTGGAATCGGGTGGTTTTTCAACACACCGAACCCCGTTTCGCGTAGAGAGGTAACGAACTGTTGAGCAGCATCGTCAGCAAGATAATCGACAGTTTCCAGTTTCATGGCTTTACTTCTTTTTTATTAGACTGAATCATGGATTCTATGGATGGGCATATTGTAAATCAAACTTTAATGAAAAGTGCACGCGCAAACGTTTTAATGTTGAGCAGTTTGCCAATAAATCAACATTTTCAGTGATCAAAAAACCCATTAAAATATCAATTGCACACCGTTCAATTAAGTGCAATCATTAACACAATCTATGGAGTCCCACTGTAAGATAAATTGAAGGATCAAATAACTCTATGAAAAGCACCTCGACACTCTTAGGATTAACGATTTTTTATGCCATCGTGTTTTTATTTTCTGCGTTGGAACCTAACTCACGCGCAGTTTGGTTTGCGGAGATTATCCCGGCGATTGGTATTCTTGTTGCTATTTGGGCGATTTCGATTCGCTATCAGTTCAGTAATACGGCTTACTTTTTAATGTTCATCTGGCTCTGTTTGCACACTATCGGTGCGAAATATACGTTCTCCGAAGTGCCGTTTGACTGTTTTAACGACATGATTGGTTCAGAGCGAAATAATTTTGATCGCGTTGCGCACTTTTCAATTGGCCTTTACGCATATCCGATCGCTGAATACTTGATAAACAAAAAACGGTTCAACAAAGCGTTCTCTTGCTGGTTTGCTTTGTTTGCTATCATGTCACTTGCTGCTGGCTATGAGATTATCGAATGGTGGTATGCGGAGTTGGCTGGTGGCGATGAGGGAATTGCCTTTCTGGGCTCGCAAGGTGACATATGGGACGCCCAGAAAGATATGTTGTGCGATACCGTTGGTGCAGTGTTGTCGTTATTCTTAATGTCGGCTCAACGTCGATTCTCTCAACCATTCTAAATAAGGGTTAAACCCATCAACAATTGGAACCTGTACGATTTGAGCTACCTCGTATTCGTGCAGGTTTTCTATTTTCTCTTCCACCAATTCATAAAGTTCTCGACGAGTTTTGATCACCAGCAACCATTCGTTGTCAGTACAAATCTCCCCTTTCCACACATAGTGACTTTCAATAGGCATCGTTTGAATACACGCGGCTAATTGGGCATCTAGCAAACCTTTAATGATCTGATCTCGATTTTTTTCGTTGCTGGTTGTGCTTAACACCATGCAGTAGTCATGTTTTATACTCATTTTCTAGCCCTTCATTATTTCATTGTCACTTTGCCGCCAATCATTTTGTAAGCAGGCGTTCCTCTCACTAGGGTATCTCTTGCAAATTCTTGCCCGCAACTGGGACAGATGCATGGGGTTTGTGTGAAATCGTCAACAATGCGCTCTTTGAAGCACTTGACCAGTGCGCCTTTTCCGCCTTTACGGTACTTAAATAGTTGAGTTTTACACTTTGAGCAATAGATATCGACGGTTTTCGTCGGCTGCTTCTTATTCGGTTTCGCCATGGTTACTTTCTATATCCGGTTTGACCCATACATTATTAAAATCAAACCAACCTAAGGCATTACACTTTGCATTTTGTAACGCACCGCTGTGGTCTTTATTCACGCCTAGCCAACAGTGAAACATAGGAATCACCTGACAGCTTTTTACTAACTGTCGTCCTAGCTCACGCGCAGGAAAGTCTGTATGCATCCCAGCACGCCATTGATCGACAAGTTTAGCCCATTCACTAAAATCGTAACCTGAACTGAACTTCTCAATATCACTGTAATCCAGAAGCCAGCCCGCTAACGCGTCATTTCGGTTCGTTGCAATGCCCATAGCTTTCACCCATATATCCACCTCCTCCGGTGCGGGCGGTTGAGCATCATAACGAATAAACTCAACCTCTATACCGTGCGGTTTTAAGAGTGTCTTGATGGCCTTGGCAACTACTGGAAACATCGGATGCTTTTTCTGATACGCTACGGAAATTACCTTATTAACCTGTGGTACGCTGCCCGCTTCTGCTGGCCTAAGATCAATCCAACCGGGCTTAAGGCCAAACGCTTGCAATACTCCCAGTTCCATCACTTTATCTTGTGGAACATGCGCGTAAATCTGGTGACTGTTGAGGGTTTGCGAGAGGAACTCTGCCCAACGTGGATCTTTTGCAATCCCGGTGTTTTTGTTTAGTAATAGGAATGTACAGCCAGGGTCCAGCTCGACTTCATCGGATGAACCTTGTTTATCCATCTTCGGTTTTGACAGGCTTGGATAAACCATTGAGGAATAGGCTTCATCGATTACCCACACCTCCACTTGGTCAAGTAAAGGGCGAAAACCAAAGTAGCCATCAAAAGCAGTCAAAATAAGACGCTTATCATCATTCATTTTAACTTGGAACGGCCCTGTCCCTATCGGTTGTCTATCGAAGCTTTCAGAACGCAAAGCACTCGGTAGCAAAATTTTTGCTTGCGACTCACTCAGAGCCAGAGGAAGGTAGCGATCAGGACGGACGAGCTCAATATCAACGGTCCACTCTTGTGGTGAAGACACCCGCTTTATGTGAGAAAACAAGTTCAAGCTATTTAACGCAAGCACACTTTCAAGAACACAACTGGTTGTTAACGGTTCACCGTTATGAAAGCGTACTCCACGACGAAGATAAAAACGCCAATGTGTATCAGAAATTGCTTCCCACGTGTGGGCTAAATCTGGTTGAAGTTGTTCATTTTCATCAAGGCGAGTGAGTCCGCTAAAAATTTGTCTGGCGATGTGCTGTTCAGAACGCCGCATCGGTTTCTGCGGGTTTAACATCGACAATGGTCGATAATAAGGCAAACGCACGACCTGCTCGCCCTGTCGATGCTGAAGCCCTAAATAACCTTGGATAACCTGCGTCAATCGTGCCGCATCGTTATCAAGCGCATCTAGAGCCTGACCGATTTTCCCTTCATCGAGATAACGCCTGGCGAGGTTTTCGCTGACGTCGCTTCGATTACGTTTAAAAACGAGTTTCGAAAGTTTTCCTCGACCCGCTGCCGGATGCCACTCAATCCAGCCCTCTTCTTCAAGTTTATTTAGAACAATACGAGCATTACGACGTGTACAAAACAACGCTTCGGTGATGTCTTCGAGCTGAACGTCCGTATCGTGACCGGAAAATTTTTCAAACAGTGTTTCGAACTGAACACGTAAACGAGGGCTACTCATAAAGAGGAAATTCTTATCTTGTTGTCGATAAGCTAAGTTTCCTCATTTTTTCCAAAAAGTGCAAACATCACACTATAAATTATTGAATATCGATACCAATTTCTCGCGAAAGTTCAGCCAGTTGTACCTCGTTGTCCAGCTTGATAGACCATTTGCACTCTGCTCCATGAGATAAAACAACGTTCGCTCCTCTACCCAGCAACTGAATTGCATCGGTTTGCGCTTGCAAGGTTACCATTGCACTGCCGGAGAGCTTAATCACTATTTCACGCTGGGTTGCAATGATTTTTCCTAATGAAAACTCAATCACCATCTTAGTTTATACCGACTTTGTTTTGTGTTGTTTCACAGCGATGGTCAAGCGACTGGTACACACTAAACGGCCTCGCTCATCAGTGATATCGATTTGCCACACTTGCGTTGAAATACCCAGATGAAGCGGTTTTGCCGTACCAATCACATGACCACTTCGCATGGCTCGCACATGGTTCGCGTTAATATCTAAACCGACGCAGTAGCTGCCCTCATCGACAGAGAAGTTTGCAGCTAATGAGCCTAATGTTTCTGCGAGCACGACTGATGCACCACCGTGAAGCATTCCTAAAGGTTGATGAGTAAAGCTGCATACGGGCATGGTTGCTGTAAGGGAGTCGTCAGTGAAATCTGTATATTTAATTTGTAGGTGCTCGATCAGGGTATTTTTTGACGTGGCATTCAGAATCTCTATGCTTACGGGCTTTTTCCATATACTCATTGTTTTACTCTTAGTTTCACAAACTGGTTTGTTAGGTTGTAACGATGTGCTAGGAAGCTAGCATAGACGCTACTTGGGCATAACTTCAAGACGTAACATCTCACCTTCTTTATTAAGCAGATGAATAACTTGATCCATGCATCATGTTACTATTTGGGTATATACTATTGCTTCAAAACAAAAAATTAAATGGAGCCTGTTATGAAGGTATGGATGAAAGCCTCTGCTCTTTTAACTATCGCGGGTTTAACAGCGTGTAGCGCATCACCGACGGGTCGCAACCAGATCCTGATGTTTTCAGATCAGGAAATGTCATCGCTTGGAGCTAAATCTTTCGAACAAATGAAGAAAGATATCCCAATCAGCAAAGACCGCAAAACGAATGCCTACGTTCAATGCGTTGCCAAACACATCACTGACACCATTCCCGCTCAATCTGGATTTAAAGACTGGGAAGTCGTTGTTTTTGATAGTGAACAAGTCAATGCGTTTGCTCTACCAGGTGGGAAGATCGGCGTGTATACCGGGCTTTTAGATGTCGCGAAAAACCAAGATCAGTTGGCAACAGTTATTGGTCACGAAGTCGCTCACGTCCTCGCTGACCACAGTAATGAACGTCTTTCACAAAGTCAGTTAGCAAATGCAGGGTTGTCTCTAGCAAACGTTGCCATTGGCGCTTCCGAGTACAAACAGTATCAACAAATGACGATGGCGGCACTTGGTGTCGGTGTTCAATACGGTGTTATCTTGCCATACGGTCGTACTCAGGAATCCGAGGCTGATATTGTCGGGCTGGAATTCATGGCAAAAGCAGGTTTCGACCCACGTCAAAGTGTCGATTTATGGAAAAATATGAGTGCTGCATCAGGTGGTTCTCAACCACCTGAATTCTTCTCAACCCACCCATCGCACAGTACGCGCATTAAAGATTTACAAGCAACCATAAATAAGCTGCCTGCGTATAACGCGAAAGCACCAAGATGTGGCTAATTCATTGCTACTATCGTCTACTACTTAAGCTTGCCAAATAAAAAAGCTCCCTAGGGAGCTTTTAATGATTCTAATCAAGTGCCCAATATCTGTAGCGGCAAACTTAACAAACTATCTCCGAGAGTGGCAAAATACCAGATGATAGAAACAAAACCTCCGACAGAGACCAAGTACCAAGCAAGTGAAAATAGTTGCCCATAACGGGTTAATGGCAATAAATGGCTTTGATGTCGAGCTCTCCATTCCATCACCACTTCCAACATTCCCATTAACAATAAAAACCCTAGCAACGTCAGACCGAAATAGTAACTGATAAAAATGCCTAATAAAGCGGTCGCAATACTGCCAACTAACCCGACCCAAGTATTCATTGAGAAGGTAATACTTTTGAGCACATGGCCACCATCTAATGGTAAAATAGGCAGCAGATTAAATAGGTTTAGCAAGGCGTTAAACACAGCAAGCCCAGCGAAGATCACCTCACCAGTCATCCAATAAAGCAAAGTAAAAACTATACTAAGTACTAAACCGAAAAATGGTCCCATGATTGAGATAACCACATCCTGCCAGCGCGTGTTTATCTTTTCGTCACTTAGCGCCAAACCACCTAGGAATGGAATCAAATAGATCCCTTTGGTCTTCATTCCAAAATACTTCATCGCTCTAATGTGACCATATTCATGAAAAACCAAGCAAGCGATCAACGCTAGCGCGAACTCGATGGAAAATAGCCAAGAATATGCAGCGAGACTTGCAGACGCTAACGCCACTTTAATAACTTTCGCACTTTTAAGTGCTTTCATCCCAAGAGATACGAGGCCTATTACACTTAAACGCTTTTCGGATGGTGGCGTAACTTCTGGCACTTGGCGCTCGATGTCTTTTTCATTTCGACAACCTTCGTTGACGAGCTCACCGTTAATTGTGACCTTGTAACTCAATTCAAACGGTTGCCATGTTAAAGAACACTCTAAATGACAGTTCAGGATTTCCTCACCCGTAGAGAGCTTAAACTGGTGTAGACAAGTCTCTGCGGTATTGTCACTGGCATCGATTTGAGACACCAACGTATTATCCCAATATAACTGCTGCCACCCAGCCATCGATCCTTCGAGCCTTAGCGAACGACCTAAAAATTCAACATTCAGTAATTCCAATGCGGTTCCTATTGCGTCTATTGAATAACTACATAGCGAGCGCGAATTATGCCTGTGAAGTGAAGAAACAGCAAAGCGAGCTATCTCTTGATTTGATCGTTATTTAACTATAAAGCTCGCAAAACAATTCTGGTCGTACCATTCTCTTCAAAAATATAACGATAATACATGCCCTTACAAGCCATCGTTTGACCTATGCATCATATTTAAAACGCAAAATACGCTCAAACTTTGACAAGTTATTAAACATACAATTAACATTACATTTACATCACCGTTGTATTTCGCGTATTAACAATTGGTGTAAGTACCACACAACAATTACAAGGACTTCGGTCCAGCATTATGACACCCTAGGAGGGTCAAGGATGAACAAGAAGCACTGCTCTCTGCTTACAATTTCAATATTGTTTGCGTGTAATGCCCACTCAGCGGGCTTCCAGGTAGCTGAACATTCGGCATCTGGTCTTGGTCGAGCATTTTCAGGTGAAGGGGCTGTCGCAGATAATGCCAGCGTCCTTGCTCGTAACCCTGCAGCAATGACACTTTTCAAAGAAGCTCAATTTTCGGGCGCGTTATCTATCATCGACCCTGAAGTCGATGTGTACGACACTGTAAACAATGAACACGCGAAAGATGTCGCCCCTTTACAGATCGTGCCAGCAGGTTATTACATCAGCCCTATCAATGATAACTGGGCTTGGGGTATCGGTATGTTCACAACATACGGTGTTGCTACTGACTATCCAAATGATATTTCCGCAGGTGATATGGCGGGTGACACTTCCCTACTTTCAGTAAACATCAACCCTAATGTCGCTTACCGTATCAACGAGTCTTTCAGTGTCGGTGGTGGTATCAACCTCGTATACGCTGAAGCAGAGCTGACTCGCCACAAAGGCGCACTCGCCGGTATTTTAGGTGGTAATAAGTCCGATAACCTTGTCGGCATGGAAGGTGAAACTTTCGCTTGGGGTTGGAATGTCGGCGCTTTATTTGAGCTAAATGAAAACAACCGTTTTGGCTTTGGCTACCGCTCTAAGGTTGATCTAGATTTTGATGACGGTGAGTTTAGTAGTTACGACTCTGGTCGAGCTTCATCACCAAAAGTTGATGGCCGTTTAAAAATCTCTCTCCCTTCAATTATCGAATTATCGGCTTTCCATCAACTGAATGAACAATGGGCTGTACATTACGGCTGGCAACAAACCGACTGGAGCACATTTAAAGAACTAAAAGCGACCAGTAACGAATGTAATGACGGAGTATGTTTCTTTAAACCTGAGAAATATGAAGACAACAATCGCTACTCCATTGGTGCAACTTACATACTTAATACAGACTGGACATTCCGTGCAGGCTTTGCGTACGACGAACAAGCAGGTGAAGCGACATTGAGTATCCCTGACAGTGACCGTTTTTGGTACAGCGCGGGCCTAACTTACGCAATGAGTGAGAATTTAACTTTCGATGCAGGCTTTGCACTTGTTAAGAGTAAATCAGGCTCTTTCACTGAGACAAATGCTCTGGGTGAAGAGATTAAGTTTGACTCAGAAGGTACTGCTTACATCAGCGCGGTACAGATGAACTACACCTTCAAATAATGGGATTACGGAGTAAACCAATGAAACACACGTTTAAATTATCAATGCTTTGTTCTGCAATCCTTCTTGCTGGTTGTGGTGATGATACCTCCAGCTCTGGTACTTCCGACAAAGTTCAATTTGAAGATGAAGTCCAAGCATTGCTTGATCGCGAAACATCCATCAGTTTTACGCTTCAAGGAGCGAACGCAGATGTACCGGCACCGTCTTACTTATTAATGGACACAAGCGATGGTACGCTTGGTCTGCCAACTGATGGCGATGATGCTTTAACCAACCCTAGAGCCTCAATGAACACGATGGATGGATGGTCAACGTCTATGCCAATCGTTCTTAACTTCAACGGCGACGGTTTTGCAACGGGCATGCTGTCGTCTGGTGTTAAAGTCATCAAGATTAATCAACGCTTAACCGAGTGGGACCGCAAATCTAACCCAATCGAAGAAGAGCTTGTTCAGAACCAAGACTACGTAGTTCAAGCAAAAGGTAACTCTCTATACATCCAGTTCTTGGCTGCACTTGATGAGTCAAGCGAGTACATTTTTGCGGTCACACAAGATGTTACTGACGTAAATGGTGAGCCAATTGGTACATCTGCAAGCTATGCAACTGGTAAATCGAAAGAGATCGTTTATGAAACTGGCGACCTTGCTTCTGTTCAAGCAGTCACTCAGGCGGTTGAAGGAATTTTTGGTATTGCCAAAGTAAACCCTGCAGACATCGTTTATTCTTCATGGTTCAGCACCCAGTCAGTAGGTGATACGTTAGCGGCAGTCAAAGGAGTAACCGCTACTGGTTTTTCTACTGGCGCAAACACACTAAATACCGTTTACAAAAATGACTCAAACGAAGGTTCAGTTGACTTATCAACGGCCTACACAATAACGCTCGGTGAAACCCAAGACTTTAGCACTGCGCTAGACTCTGACGATGACTTTAGTAAATACATTAGCGATCTAGACGCAGCTAAAACGGCAATTAAAGGCCTTTACATGCAATCAGGTGCTGATGTAAGCGTGACACAAGGTGTGGTAAGACTGCCTCATTACCTGGAAAAAGGCGCAAGCTGGAACATGCAACCAATGGTATCTGCGATGCCAAGCCTAGCGAAGCTAAGCGCAGCATTAGCGGATCCGAACGAGCAAGCAAACATGGTTCAGCAGCTATCAACAGGCGTTTTTGCAAATGATCCTGTTGATGTGACAAAGCTTGCTACAGATCCTACAGAGCAGCTAAAACTTGTTGGAGCTAAGCTTACTCTTACCGATGGTACCCAGCTTGATAGTGAGCGTATTATTACTCGCTACTCGCCTGTTCCCGTAGTGAAATCGGTTGAAGATGTCGAAGTACTGGTCTTCACACCTAAATCTGGCGTCGCGACAGACGTTGTGATTTATCAACACGGCATCACCTCAGCGAAAGAGAATGCGTACGCGTTCGCGTTCAATATGGTAAAAGCAGGTGTGGCAGTTATCGCTATTGACTTACCTATTCATGGTACGCGCAGCTTAGATGAACAACGTTCCGCAAATGCGAATGTACTGGCTTATCTAAATCTTTCCAACTTAGCCGTTGCGCGTGACAACCTACGTCAGAGTGTTCTGGATGTGTTAGGTTTGCGCGCTAGCTTAGTAGTATCTGCTCAAGGCGGTCTTTTAGCTGGAGGTCCTCTGCAAGGCTTCAACCCAATGACGGGTTCAAAAGTCAAAATGCTAGGTCATTCACTTGGCGGTATTGTAGCTACATCTGCCGTCGCAGCAGCAAACAATACACTGGGCAGCCCTTCTGCGGATGCGCTGTACACCTTTAGTTCTGCATCAGTACAGAACTCTGGTGGACAAATTGGTAATTTGTTACTGGGTTCAGACAATTACGGCCCTCAGATCAAACATAACCTCGCTTATGCAGCATCAAAAGACTATGCGAATTACGCTGATGCATCATGTGCGGATCTAGAAGATAAAACATGTTACGAAGCTTTTGAGGCTGCGGCAACGGAAGCTCAAGTAGCAGCGCTAGAAGCAGGTTTTTCACAATTTATCTATGCAGCACAGACTACACTAGACACTGTCGATCCGTTCACAAACGCTTCAGATTTAGTGGCATCTGGTTCGCTAACGACACCATTCTTTATGACAGAAGTGGATGGCGATAGCACAGTACCAAACAGCGTTCCAAATGCACCATTCGCGGGTACTGAACCGCTCGCTAATAAGCTAGGGTTGAAGACTGTGAACAGTACGGACACTACTGTGAATGCAACTGCGAGCTTTGTACAGTTTAATGCTACTGCATCGCACAGTACTTTTGCTTCGCCAAATGGCACTTTGTCTGATATTGATCATCATGTAGAGATGCAGATGGAAAACACTGACTTCTTAATGGATGACGCATTAACAGGTGCCACTAACACTTCTGTTTTGAAGTAATCGCAACATCCTTCCTACCAAAGCCCAGTTTCTACTGGGCTTTTTCATTTCAATTCTATTCAAACCCACTCATATTTCCTCTGCTATAGTTAAATCGATGTCTTTGCCTAACTCACTTGTTTAAAAGGAAAACTCTATGCGCGTATTGACTGTTATTGCCACTGTATTACTTCTTTCTGCATGCGGAAGTAGCCAATATCTGATGTCGACAAATGAAGGGAAAATTATTACCTCTTACGGTAAACCAGACCTGAACGAGGAAACGGGTATGTACGAATATGAAGACATGGATGGTAAAGAAATGAGTATTTCAAAAGAGCAAATTGTCCAGATTGTCGAACGTTAACGACAGGCCCTCTGTAAATTAGAGGGCTATGTTCTAGCCACCCTCTCTCTACATTTACCTCTTTTAGGCTTGTAATCGTTGTAGAAATTGACACAACTAATTCATAAGCCAAAACAATTAATAGTGTCTTTTATACTTCCGTATTATTTATTTAGCGAATATTTTACATCTTCACCTTAATCAGGTTGGAGTATTGTAAAATCTAGTCTTTAATTCGCTAACACCCTTTTATTTCTCAGGATAAAGTGGATAATACCGCCACAAAATAACATTACTAAGGTGAGTCCTTATGTCTATTGAAGCTACTCTGCTTGCGCGCTGCGAGTCAAAATGTGAACTGTGTTCTTCTGAATCTCAACTAACTGCATACGCTGTCCCACCTCACGGTAATGTGACGGTTGATACTGCCATCATGGTTTGTGATAAGTGTCTGGGTGAGATCGATGAGCCAAAAGACATTAACCACTGGCGTTGTCTAAACGAAAGCATGTGGAGCCAGGTTCCTGCTGTACAAGTGACTGCATGGCGCCAACTCACTCGCCTAAACACAGAAAGCTGGGCTCAAGATGCTCTTGACATGATGTACATGGAAGAAGAGCAAATGAACTGGGCAATGAAAGGGATGTCTGCTGACGATAAAACGGTTGACTGTAACGGCACTGAACTTAAGAAAGGTGACGATGTAACAGTAATTAAAGACCTACCAGTAAAAGGCACTAACCAAGTAATCAAACAAGGTACAGTGATTCGTGGTATTAGCCTTGGCGATGATCCAAAGCTAGTTTCGGGTAAGGCAAATGGTGGTCAGTCGATGTACGTGATCGCAGAATACTGCCGCAAGAAGTAATATCTCACTTCAGTCAAGTCAAAACGGGGCACCAATGGTGCTCCGTTTTTCTATACAACACTTAATCTACTATCATGTCTACCTCCTCTAGAGTGTTTCTTTTCTAAGGCGTAGGTTGAGTAGGCATGTTATACAAATAAAAAAATACCGGCTCATAGGCCGGTATTTCTTACACTATTTCAATATTAACGGTACATACCGATGTCTTTTTGAATATGTGCTGACAAGTCTTCTGCGTAGTAACTGCGTGGCGCAGTATTGTCTACAAATAGAATGTCCAGTAAGTGAGCAATCAGTCCTTTGAAGTTAACCGCGTAGGTTTTCTTATCCATAGAGGTTGGTAAAGCTACATTTGTCATTTGCATTGCTTGTGCCATGATTGCCTCTCTTTAAAAGCAGTAGTCTGTTTAGTTGGTTGTATATTAGTCAGTTTCTTATTGTTTAAGAAATGACAAATTTTACCCATTCAAATTAGAATTTCTAATAAAACAAACTCATTACAAAACTCAAAAATACAAATGAATAATAACGGCATAAATAATCACAATTGCTGTAATTACATTGAATAACTGAACATTACCTGCATAATCGCCCCTTAAGCAACAACATATATTTAACAATATTTTTCGTTATTTCTTTTGATTTTAGTGCTTACTTTATATTTTTTGATTAGTAATATTAACGCTAGTTTGACGCTTCGCTTTATTTTTTAGGAGTGATGCAACCACTGCCGATGTCATCACAACAACTAAAAATGTGAGAGACCATGCTGTCGGAATCTCATATTCTGTTCCAACCAATAGCATTTTTACCCCGATAAACATCATGATTACTGATAATGCTGGTTTTAAGTATACAAACTTGTCTAACATTGCTTGAAGAACAAAGTACAGCGATCGCAAACCCAGTAATGCAAATACGTTCGCGGCTAAGACTAAAAATGGCTCTCGTGTTACCGCGAATATAGCTGGTATAGAATCCAACGCAAACATAACGTCCATTACTGCAATGACACCAACAACGATCAGCATCGGTGTTGCCACCCACTTACCAGCTTGCTTTAAGATTAAGCGATTTCCTTGGTAGTCATCTGTAACTGGCAATACCTTTCGAATCAACTGCTCCGGATATGGATTAACCTCTTCTGCTTCGCCTTTGTCGCGAGCTAGCTTAACACCCGTCCAAATAAGAAAAGCAGCAAATAAGTACAATACCCAGTGATACTGTGAAAGTAACTGAGCACCAACCGCAATCATGACAGCGCGTAAAACTAGCGCACCTATCACCCCCCAAAGCAATGCTCTCGGACGCAAGTGCTCCGGCACACTGTATTGTGCAAAGATGATGGCAAACACAAACAAGTTATCCACGCTTAGCGACTTCTCTAGTAAGTAACCAGTTAAGAATGAAATCGTTGCTTTGTCGTTCGTATAAGCGCTATGTGGCGCGTAAAAGTCCCAGAATAAATAAATAGAACCTGCAAAAACAAAGGCAAGCAAGAACCAAAAAACACTCCAAACGATGGCTTTTTTCATCGTGATAACGCCACCACGTGTTTGATAGATATCAAGCGTAACAAGAACAAGGGTAAATAAACCAAAAGCACCATACATCGCTAATGATTCTTGAAGAGGCACCGATTGGCTCAATTGGGTGGTATTTTCGATAAGAGACATATTTCCTCCCATGGCGGAAGGACTTCGTTTGGTGACCTTCCGCAGACAATAACAACCAACAGCCACATAACGATTATGTGCTGCTAGTCAATGAATGCGTTGGTCTCGTTGAAGTGTTGACGTGAATGAACCACGTAACACCTTTACTTACCGGATAAGCTGATGCTTAACGAGATGACGATAAGTAAACTTGCGCTAACTACTCCCCAAACGCCGACATAATAACGCCGAGCGTCAGGCTTTCCAACAAAAAAGCCTTGTCTTATCGAAATAAAATTCTTATCAAAAATCAGGAAGCACTATAAAAAGAAAGAAATGGATTCAACCACCTGAACTTTAGTAAACAGACAAAAAGCAGCAAATGGATCAAGACAAACTCTTCATTGGTTAGAGGCCTAACGGGGAAGATAGATACAAAAAAGGAGCATTACTGCTCCCTTTTGTAGCATCCACATTCTTAGCAATTCAAAAGCCGCTTAGAGGCACAAAGTAGACCAGTGTTGACCAAATTGCGATCCAGGCAACCACGACTGCCGTATCTGCCCAATCTTTATTCCACATACTGCCATCCTCATCAACCCATGTAGTAAGTGGAGAGCAGCAAAATCAATACCAATATCTATTATCGACGTCGCTTTGTGTAAAGTTTGTGACTTTGATTCAAACAGTTTGGCTCATCGGTCAGGAGTTCAATAAAACAATCAGCCATGGACAAACTGGTCACACGCCCTTCTCCTTTCATCTCCTGCAATGCGTCGTACCCCTCTTTCCCTTTCATCGTATAGGCAGAAGAAGTCCCTCGATACCAAACATCATCTTGAACACCTACCCATTGTTTACCATCAAAAATCACTAATGATTGAACTCTTTCACCTTTTGGGGCATCTGCGTGGTACTCGAAGTTTAAATTGTAAGTGTACGGATAACTGCCAGATCCAGTGCCTTCTACGCCATTGTTGAGTGCATTATTTATCGCGCCTTCAAGTGCACGGCGAATAGCGTTGCCTTTTACATCGTAAAAGCCGATAGGAACGGCAAAAGGCAACAGCCGTCCGGCAATGTCTGCCACTGTGATGTTGCCAGGGTTCAAAGAGGTTCGCACGCCACCCGCATTATGAATTGCAAATTGAACGTCATATCCACGTTTGTTTAAACAGTGCAGAAATGATCGGGCAACGGAGGAAGCCAACTCACTCTCACCAAATTCATCGGGAATTCTCACATGACGCTTTTTGGTGTCAACACTAGCAATGACTTGTGACTGTAACTGCCTGACCTGAGGAATATATTTATCGCTCAGGATCGCTTGAGTTTCCGGGTGTTTCTTACAAACCACGACATTCGGTTGACCATGGATGAAGTCGCACGCGGTTTCGAATACACCTTGGTCGAGCTGTTGGTTTAGCGTCGAGTCCCAAAAAATACGTCGACCAAGCAACAGTTCATTTTGTCCACTCAACATCGTTGCTTTACCGTGTTCATCAAACTCAATGACGCAGTGCCCCATTGTCAAAGCATGGAAACCCGCTTGCACCACATAGGTATCATTAATTTTGATACCGTAGGGATCGTCTTGTCCTAACCCTATTGATGAAAAATCACCTTGCAACCGGTGGCTGTGTCCACCAACAATTATACCAATACCTGCGACTTGCTCAGCTAACTCTAAATCACCTTCATAACCTAAGTGGCTCAGAAGAATAATATTTTTTATACCTGATGAATGGATTTGTTTTACGGTCGCCTTGGCGGTTTCAATTGCTGAGTGAAAAGGCGTGTCTGCATCAGGGTTTGCGATGTCGCTCATTTTATCTATGGATAATCCGAAAATCGCGACCCGCTCACCATGGAATTCTTTAACAATGTATTGAGCGCTCTGTGTATCCGGTTGGTAACTATATACATCCTTACAATCACTGATAAGGTGAGGTTTTTTAAGTGATTCATTGGATAAATCCCAGTTGCCAGCAAGCAATGGGAACTGAGTACGTTGGCAAAACAATGCAACTGGCTCATTCCCCATATCTAATTCATGGTTACCTAACGCCATTGCATCAATCTTTAATGCGTTCAATAAGTCGGCATTGGCTTTGCCTTTAAATAGTGAGAAATACAGCGTACCTTGGAAGCAATCTCCGGCATGGAGGAACAACATCCCATGACCTTGGCGCTGAGCATCATCTCTTAACTGCTCGACTCTGGTTGCGATACGAGAAAAGCCGCCAGCACTGACATAGGGTTCTAGCGTGAGTTCATTGTTTATCTTAAGCTTTAACTGTAATGACGTTGGTTCAAAGTAGGAATGTGTGTCATTGATGTGTGCCAGTTTGATTCTCACTGGCTTATGATTGTTATTCATCTTCATCTTCTCTTTTTTCATTCCTTATAATAATAAGAAGTGAATCATGACAGAATCATGAATTTTATGAAACTGCGATTTAGGATTTCATGTTTAAGTGATCACGATGCTGTCCCCCGGCTTTGAAAGCAAGCCTCGCTTGTAACGGTCTCTATTCAGTAAGAGGCTCTCGTAATTTTGTGAACTGAGCTTAACTCAAAAATTCCGAATTCATATATGCTTAGGAGTAGCAAAATAACTCTCGATAATTCAAATAATTGCAAGGAGGATTGAGATGAGACTAGAACGCATCGAAATCTCCGGGTTTAGAGGCATCAAACGCCTTTCACTCTCTTTTGACGAACTCACCACGCTCATCGGTGAAAACACGTGGGGCAAATCATCATTGCTCGATGCCCTTTCCATCGCACTACCTGCCAATGGCTCATTGTATCAATTCAAACTGAAAGATTTTCACGTTGACTACTCAATTTCTCATCCACAAACACAACACTTACAGATCATTGTTTGTTTTAAAGCACAGGATAAAAACGAAGTAAAAGCGGGACGCTACAGACGCATAAAGCCTACATGGTGCACCAACGAAGATGGTGAGCAAGTCATTTACTATCGTATTAGTGCATCTCGCGATGAGCACGGCATTAATACAAAGTACGCGTTTTTGGATCATAACGGCAAACCCAAAAAACTTCACCACTCAGAGAAACTCGCTATTGAGTTAATGACACTTCATCCTGTAATCCGACTACGTGACTCCCGACGCTTCCCAGATTTAAACCATGTCAACGGCGATGGTAAAAATGCTCGGATTGAAAAACGAATCAACAACACCTGTCGACGCTTATTGGCTATGCCTGGCCATGTGAATAAAGGTGAGATTCGTAGTAGCCTCGACTCAATGCAAACGCTTGTTGAACACTATTTCGCGTTCAGAAGTGTCAGTAAAGGCAACCCACGCAAACCTCGTGATGGTCTTTTCTATACAAGCCCTTCCTCTGATAAAGGCTTGAGTCAGTTCTTGAAAGAAACCAATGACAAACAAAGCCGCTTGCTTTTAATGGGGTTACTCAATGCCTATCTTCAAGCTAAGGGTCCCACCGATTTAAGGCGCTGTGCGAGACCAATACTGATCATTGAAGATCCAGAAGGTCGACTGCATCCAACTCATCTAGCGAGAGCGTGGTCCTTATTGCAATTGTTGCCAATGCAAAAGATATTAACCACCAACAGTGGCACGTTACTCGGTTCTGTTCCACTGTATTCAATTCGACGTTTAATTCGGCTATCAGACAGAACCATCGCTAAGAGTTTAAACTCAACAAAGTTTGGTCGAGATGAGTTGCGCCGAATTGGTTTCCATATTCGTTTTCATCGTTCAGGCGCATTATTTGCGCGGTGCTGGTTACTTGTTGAGGGCGAAACCGAAGTTTGGCTTTTTCATGAACTGGCTCGTCAATGCGGGTATGACTTGGCTGCCGAAGGGGTTCAAATCGTTGAGTTTGCTCAATCAGGTCTAAAATCACTCATCAAAGTAGCAAAAGAGTTTGGTATTGATTGGCATGTCGTTACCGATGGCGACCCAGCAGGGAAAAAGTACGCGCATGCAGTACGAGCACAGCTCGACCATGATCAGGAAAGGCATCGACTTACGGAATTACCCGACCGAGACATCGAGCACTTTCTGTACAACAATGGGTTTGAACTTTTCTTTAAGGACATCATCAAAGTTCCTCATGACCACCCTATCCCTGCTAAAAAAGTCGTAAATCGTGTTTTGAAAAAACATGCAAAACCGGACTTAGCTTTGGCTATTGTTTCTCATTGTGAAGAGAAAGGCATGGAGTGTATTCCTGTTCTTCTGCGCTGGACACTTAAACGCGTTGTTACCATGGCCAACGGCAATACATGAGTTAGGCGTATTTTACACTCAGCGTATTGTCTTGTAATACAAAAAAAGCACACCAATTTGGTGTGCTTGTATCAAACATCATTAATTTTGATTAAGGGTATTGAGAGGGATAAAACTCAATACACAGTGGATACCAATAAGATCGGGGGTTCACTACTGTGCTTGTTCAGCAAGCGAAGAAGAAGTAGCGGTTGATTTCGTATGCAACCATAGCCCTGTCGCTTTCATTAGATAGCCAAACACACCACCTAGCAACAACGATGGAATGACAAGTTGCCAGTTTCCGTCAGCCGCAAATGTTGCGCATGAACCAATAAAAGTACCAGGGATGTACGCGAGCCAAGCCTGTTTAGCTTGAATACACATGAAGAATGCCACAATAGCGGTAATCACATAGCCAATAATTTCCAACCCCACGTAAGTGGAACCGTGAATAATTACCATTGCCCAGAATACGCCTGTCATATTGGTGATTAAGCTGATGCCTAGTCCTTTCAATCCGCTCGTTGGCGCTGCAAAGTAGCTCGTGCAACCTAAAAAACCAGCCCAAGAAAGCAAACCTAAAGAGATGGCGATCCAACCCCATACGCCAGATAAAATTCCAGTAGTGATAGAAATAGCTAAAAGTGTCGTCATGGTAGTCATACCTACTCGGCTATTATCGTACCTATATGGTTCAATAACTGCCTTCATACATTGAAATCAAGGACACATGTTAGATACATCAGCTCAGCTTATCGGTGATATTGATCACAATAAGATATTATTGTTTTCACAATTTACATTAAAAGTTTGACGCAACCGATAAATCAACAGATTCAGGGAATAAACCAACTCATCTCGTAGGCATATTTAATCAACCTTTAAAGAACTGAAGGCTTCCCTTTCATCATTCGCAGTCCCTCTCTTTTAATGCAGTCGACTAATGGGTTTTCTGCCATATCTGAACGCCATATAAATGAAAGCGTCCTTTCCATTTTTAACTCAGGTACATTTAATGCCACAAGGTGACCTGCTTCTATATATCGCTCTACATCTAAATACGGTAAGCAAGTAAGGTACTGGCCATTAGCAACTAAACTACGTAACACCGGAACGTGTTCGTACTCGCGCCACACATCCAAATCTTCAATAAGGTGGTGAATAGAACTATCAAATGTTTTTCGTGTGCCAGAGCCATGTTCTCTTAGTACCCACTTCGCTTGCTCTAACTGCGCAAGGCTAACAGACTGATTACGCGCAAAAGGATGATGAGAAGCTGCGACAACAGTAAGATGATCACGACACCATACTTCTTGGTGTAAACGGTTATCATCACAGCGCCCTTCAATAATCCCTAAGTCATACTTGTAATCTAATACCCCATCAATCACTCCTTTCGTACTTTGTACACCGAGAGAAATACGCATTTCTGGAAAGTCATTATCAATGATACTGATAAGGTCGGGAACTAAGTGCTCTGCTGGGGTTTGACTCGCTCCCATACGAATCTCACCACTCAATAAATGTTGCTCATAGAAGCCCATTTCAATCTGCAATGCGTCTTGTAGCAAGCGTTTTGCTTTTGGTCGTAACCACATCCCCCAATGGGTTAACGCCATTTGCTTGCCTTGCCTCTCAAACAACGGCCTGCCAAGCATCTTCTCTAATTGCGCAAGCGACATACTCGTTGCTGATTGTGTCAAAGCCAATTTTTCTGCGGCTTGGCTTACACTGCCGGTATCTGCAACTGCGTCGAAAACCGCTAATTGCTTAAGTGAGTAGCGCAAAGTGTCCTCCATTATTAGTGGGTATTTCCCAATCCCCACAATTGTTAAAGCATGCCCCAATAAGCAATAGAGTTCATTTTACCTGGCCTCGTAAAGTTATCAATTAATTTGATGAGGTTTCTAAATATTATCAATTTTACCTTACTAACCGTTCTTCCTATTCTGAGTACGCGGTTCGGGAACACCGCAAGCCTCAATGGTTTTGAAACCGAAGTCATTGAGGCTCTTAATAAAAACAACAATTTCATTTTTGAGTTAATAACCAAGGATTTTTTATGCGATTACAAATTAAGGAGTCAATATGGCGGTGACCAGTTCTCAAAATCACCAGTATTTTTCTCCAAAAGAGATGATGGTTGAAGCGGAAAAATTTGCGTTAAGTAAGGCAAACAAAACCAGCAGTATGACATTAAGCCTCGCCATTATGGCCGGCGCGTTCATCGGGTTAGCATTCTTGTTTTACATCACGGTGACCACCGGCAGTGCGGGCGCTGGTTGGGGCTTGAGTCGCCTAGCTGGTGGACTCGCATTTAGCATGGGATTGATCCTCATAGTGATCTGCGGTGGTGAATTATTTACCAGCTCCGTCCTATCCAGTATTTCTTGGGCCAATAAGCAAATCTCGTTCGGTAAGATGCTTTCGATCTGGGGCAAAGTTTACGTTGGTAACTTTATTGGTGCGATGTTCCTACTTGCGCTGGTTACTGCTGCTGGTCTTTATCAGATGGATGGCGGTCAATGGGGATTAAATGCGCTTAACATCGCACAACACAAACTTCACCACACTCTCATTCAAGCGTTTGCACTCGGTATTCTCTGTAACCTGTTGGTCTGCCTAGCGATTTGGCTGACATTTAGTTCTGCAAATGCAATGACAAAAGCAGCAATGACAATTTTGCCTGTGGCAATGTTTGTCAGCAGCGGTTTTGAGCACTGTGTTGCGAACATGTTTATGGTTCCACTTGGTATTGTTATCGCGAATTTTGCACCTGAATCTTTTTGGGCATCTGTCGGTGTGCCCGCGTCACAATACACAGACCTAAACATTAGCCACTTTATTACCGCTAACTTAATTCCTGTCACGCTTGGCAACATCGTCGGCGGAGCGGTATTAGTTGGCCTTTCAAACTGGTGTATTTTTCGCCGACCAGAACTAAAAGCAGCGAATATTTCTTCTATCACTACAACTACAACACTGTCGTCAGTTAAGGATTTCACCATGAAAAATGCCTCTTTTGTTAAAGACATTATGAACCCAAAACCAATCACCATTCGTGCAGAAACGCCAATTGCAGCCGCGCTGGATGTGTTACTTGATAACAACGTAACTAGCGCACCTGTTGTAGACGTACAAAATCGATTAGTTGGCTTCTTCTCTGCTCACGATGTGATGGTAGAACTATGGTGTGAGGACTACATTCCGGTGAAAGACCAAAAAGTCGTCGACATCATGAGCCGAGATGTGGTCGCAATTGACGCTGGTGATCGCCTCGTTGATGTTGTGGAATTCCTATGTATCGATAAAGAGCAGTTGTACCCAGCGAGCAGTATGGGTATTGCCACTCGCTTGATGTCTTTGTCTCTCGAAGAACGCGCTAAAAGTATCAAAGTAAGTAAGCCACAAGTGCTTCCTGTGCTTGAAAATGGGCAGATGGTCGGGGTGGTTACTCGTACTGAAGTATTAAAAGCACTACGCCCGATTTTTGGTGAGCGTTTAAACCTAGTGGAAAAAAGCGAGTTAGAAACAGCGTAATTCGCTAAACATTTACAACGTCTATTGGCTTTCAATCGCTATCACTGACGGGTTTATCGATGTTAGTGATGTGATTAAGATAATAAAAAAGCGCTCTTCAAGTGAAGAGCGCTTTTAGTGTATCTAAAAGGAACTAATTACTTCTTAATACCTTCGATATGAAGTTCCATATCGACGTAGCTTGAAGCACCCATTACTGGGATGTCAAAGTCAGCAAGCTCTAGGCGAGTGTTGCCAACAAAGCCAGCGCGCTCGCCGCCCCATGGGTCACTGCCAGCACCAACGAATTCAGCCTCAATAGTAATAGGCTTAGTAACACCGTGTAGCGTTAGATCACCAGTTACATCTAGTTTGCCATTGCCTTTATCAACCATTTTTGTGCTCGTAAAGGTTGCTTCACTGTATTTACCAGCATCGATGAAGTCACCACTACGAATGTGTTTGTCACGTTCAGCATGGTTTGAATCTAGGCTGGTTGTATCAACAACAACATTTACTTTTGAGTCAGCAATGTTGTTTTCATCAAAAGAAAAGTCACCAGAAAATGTATTGAAACGACCTTTGATGAAACTGTAACCCAAGTGGCTAACTTTAAAGTTGATTGAAGCGTGAGCACCTTTGGTATCGATGACATAATCTGCAGCTTGCGCACCAAATGGCAGTGCCATAGCGATAGCTAATCCTGTAGCGAAAAGTGACTTTTTCATTTTGAAGCTCCTAACATTTTTCTTAATGTGTTGTCTTTATCGATAAAGTGGTGTTTTAGTGCAGCAATAGCATGTAAACCTGCAATCAGGATGACTGCCCAAGCTGCATAGAAGTGAATCTCACCTGCAATATCTGATTGGCCTGGGAATAACTCTCCCGCTCCTGGCACGGTGAACCAATTAAACACTTCGATGCCGCGTCCATCAGACGTTGAAATGAGGTAACCTGAAACAAAGATGGTGACCAATAGTAGGTACATGACACCATGCGCTGCTTTAGCAGCAAGCACTTCGTAACGTTTGCCTTCTACCTTTGGTGACGCCGTCACATGTTTCCATACGATGCGTGTCAAAGTTAAAATAGCGAGTAAAATACCGACAGAGCGATGGTAATGCGGCGCAGTTCGATACCATTCGCTGTAATAGCTAAGGTCGACCATCCACAAACCCACTGCAAATAGACCAATAATGCACAGCGCTGATAACCAATGCATCACGCGTGCAGTAAGGTTGTAATTCTTTACCAGTGTATCCATCTCAAGTTCCTAGATATATTCCTAAGTTAATGCTGAGCAAGAAACACTACATTAACCTATTTACGTCATATGAAACAGATTATTTACCATCATTTACATCCAGCCAATGGTACCGTATCTATCAAGTTGTTCGAATTTTTTGAAGGAACTTTAAATCGTTTGTAAAACTGAAACTTACAGCTTAACTTCTTGTTCTATCTCATACAGCTCTTCGGAAACTTCTAACATTCTGCGTTCAACCAGTAACTTAGCATCTTCAACACCCTTGTTATAATAAATTGGTCCTAGTTTTTCTGTAATAAAATCAATTAGAAACTCACTATCGAACTGGCCAATTTCAACATCTAGCTCGTCTTGCATGTAATCTTGAATGGCGGTGGCCAACGCCTCTTTTTGTGCGCGTTCTAGCTTTATCATTTTTTCCCTTTCAAATTTTTGTTCAACTTCTGCTTCTTTCGTGTTGTTCTATTAAAGATTAGACACGGTCATTTGTGAGAAATTTGGTGTTTAGATCAAGAAGTTGCCGAAGTAAATTAGTCTATTCTCAAAAGACTATGCTAACCTTTTGCAGTTCGTTTTGTAATTATTAAGGGATATTCTTTGCTACTCGACCTAGTTATTCAAAGTGTTAATGATTTTCAAGACGACTGTCTTAAGCTGTGTGAAAAGCATTACCCTGCGGTGCATAACCAAGGCATGAGTGAGCATCATCTTGGTCTCGCGTTTTCAAGAAGGATGGAACATACTTTTCGTCACTTTGGATACAACTGCGTGATAAAGCCAATCGAAGTGTTGGATTCTCCAGACCTTCCCCATCACTATCGAATTTCATCCGACATTGGCACTGTCTGGGTTCTGAGTCACCATATGGTCAGTGCCGGAAAATCTTGCCGGGAAAACTTACTCTCATCAATTACGGAATGGCAGAGTGAATATGGCTATGCCTTACAGCCTAATGACCTACTCTTTTTGGTTTGCGATCATTGGATAAGTCGCAGCAAAACGAGCCGAGAATTACTTCATTGGTGGATGGGTGAACTACCCGATCAGATCAACGAATACACAGAACAAGGAATCACACTGTACACCAGCGAGTCGCAACTCACGCAATCTTTGGACACTCGATTCGGTATTAGCCCTTGTTACATTAAGTTTGGGCATCCTTTACGGCGTTCGAACAAACAGCAGTTAGTCAGAAAATATTTGCAGTTGTATGCCGTACTGCAATGGTAGCATCAAATTGAAGTGCTGAGATTATCAATTATTTCATCAATTTGTTTGATATCACTCGACAAACCTACCCATCCATTACCATCGTTCTTGCTTGAGTTAATGAGCACACTTAGATTCATTGCCAATGAAATAGAAAAATTAGCGCGATAACGCTGATGTTGAGACATTGATTTAGGTTGTGGTAACAATGATGAGCATCTCGCAACTACTTAGTTGCATCCGGAAAGAAGCCGACGGGCAGTACATTGCGAAATACGCGAACTTCACTCTCCGCAGTGTCTTTCAACCCATATATAAGAACGATATTTCCATCGTTGGCCTTGAAGCACTGGTAAGAATTAGCAATGCCAATGGCACCATGGTTAGGCCAGATCAGTTTTTCCAATCCAAAGCGACTCCCACTCAAGATTTGCTCAATGTTGAACGCTTAAGTCGCCTAATCCATATCAAAAATTTCTCTCAGTCTCGCTTTCACACAAAACAATTGTTTCTCAATGTATTACCGGTAGCGGCAGAGATACTAGTCAAAGACATCACTTATAACCGACTGCTAAAACAAACCATTTATGAATCGCATTTGATGAATGAACAAATCGTCATGGAGTTACTTGAATTGAAGGTGGAGGATGAAGTCTCTTTGTCTCAAGCTGCTCGGGAGTTAAGTCTTGAAGGATTTAAATTAGCGATTGACGATTATGGCGTCAATGCATCGACAACTGAGCGAGTGAGAAGCGTTTGCCCAGATATAATCAAGATGGATCGCTCTTTATTGCTAAGGTATGAAAACGGTGATTTTAAAGCGCTTAACGATGCATTATCACTCGCAAAAGCGTTATGCTCTAAAACCGTTATCGAAGGAATTGAAACCGAGCATCAACTTCGCTTAATGAAAAAGCTCGGTTTCGATATGTACCAAGGGTACCTACTTGCTATCCCCCAAACGTTAGACGTCTATGAAGAGGCAAAAACAGCCTGACTATGTAAGAACAAAAGTTTGCGCGGTTTAGCGAGAGCTACGTGATTTACCACGATTCTTATGAATCGCCAATTTTGCTTTTAGCTTACGCTTCTCAGATGAACGACTACGACGACGCCCATTTTGTTCAGGCTCAACTTCTTCTACAAGACTTGGTTCGAAACCTGCCAGCCATTCTTGGGGTAAGCGTTGATCAAGCAGATTCTCGATAGCTTGCAACAAGTACTCCTCATCTCTACTCATCAGAGAAACCGCCAAACCTGACTTTCCAGCTCTTCCAGTGCGGCCAATTCGATGGACATAATCTTCTGCTTTGAATGGCATATCAAAGTTCACGACTTGTTCTAGCTCTTGAATATCTAACCCTCGTGCTGCCACATCGGTTGCAATCAAAGCACGCACCTTACCTTGTTTAAATTCATCCAAAGCTCTTTGGCGGGCGCCTTGTGATTTATCGCCGTTGATAGAAACCGCTTTGATGCCATCTAACTTGAGCTCTTTCGCTAACTCATCACTGCCTTGCTTCGTTTTTGTAAATACAAGCACTTGCTGCCAATTCCGCGAGCCAATTAAGTACGCTAGCAATTCACGTTTCCGTTTTTTATCCACTGGATAAACCATTTGTGTTACCGTTTCAGCAGTCGTATTTGCTGGTGAAACTTCGACTTCAACTGGCGATTCCATGAGTTTATACGCAATAGTTTTGATTCGCTTCTCAAATGTCGCAGAGAACAATAGGATCTGTTTCTCAGCAGGCAAACGTCGGAAGATGCGCTGCAAGTCAGGCCAAAATCCCATATCTAACATACGGTCGGCTTCGTCTAACACGAGCATATCGGTTTTAGAGATGTTTACGTTACCATTAAACAGGTGATCCAAAAGGCGGCCTGGCGTGGCAATCAAAATATCAGCGCCCTCTTCTAACTTTCTCTTTTGTACGCCAATGCTTGTACCACCATAAACACACACAATGCGAAGTTCTGTTTCTGCCGAGTACTGATTCAAATTATCAAATACCTGCTGTGCAAGCTCGCGTGTTGGAACCAAAATCAATGCTTGAGGTGTGCCGTTAAGTTTCTTTTGCTGAACGGTTTGTATGATAGGTAAACCAAACGCAGCCGTTTTTCCCGTACCAGTTTGTGCAGCAGCAAGTAAGTTTTTTCCTGCAAGGACGTGTGGAATTGACTTTTCTTGCACTGGTGTTGGCGTCACGATATTTAGATTGCCTAGCGTCTCGATTAGCTTTTGTTCGATGCCTAAATCAGCAAAATTAACAGACATGTGTAACCTCATTATTTTTGGAGCGCAGAGTTTACCAGAGCCCCTAAAGCCATACTACTTTTCTATCTCATTGAGTTGAGTCATTAAGCTGTTGCTGAAAATCATACGACTGGCGCAAAACATCTCGATAAAGTGACGAGAACTTCTCTTCTAATTCGGTGTAATCACTTTCAATCACTTTAAATGTTGTAATTAAGTCTGCCATTCTAGGACTTCTTTGCGACATCCGATGTAGTGCAAATTCTATATTGTCTAGATCTTGATAGGATTGAAGCCATCGGCCATGCCACATCCTACTGTGGAGCACCAAAAAACGTGGCGGCAAATGTTCATGAACCTCTCGGTTTACTCTCTCGTATGCCGTTTGTACAAAGTGTTCGAGAGGCACGGAATGAAAGTCGTTCCAGTGTTTTGCGAGGCAATGATCCCAAAACATATCCAAAGCGATAGGTGCAAAACGTCGCGCAACACCAGTGAAATGAGGCTTACATTCGTTGACGATTGGATGATGGTCAGTAATACGGTCAACAAACCTATGTAATCTGATGCCATTTGAGATATCGCGATCATACAGCTTGCTTGGATCTCCTTTTACGAAGTCTCCAAGCAAGTTTCCCAATAAATGGCTGTTACTGTGATCTGCGATATGCAGGTGGGCTAGAAAGTTCATTCGACGCCAGTTTTGGCCTCTAGGGCTTGGTGTGACATGAACCTAGTATAACGTCAATTACGACGAGATGAGAGTGTTCCGCTATTCGGCTTCGTTGTCTGAGCCAACGTATTCCGACAAGATAATGCCAATTTCAAGCGCATCTAGCAGCTCTAGGCTCTCATCGTTTTGGTATTGGTCGCTCATTGTGACCTCCTTTATTTTAAGCTCTCTTGCTTTTACTTGCTGACGGGCTGGCTCTTGCCATATCCACATCAGCAACTCCTTTTTATAGTCTTTATATGACACATTCATGACAGCGAGAAGTAAAGATTTAAAAACCTATGAGCATAATCAAAAGTAAACGATTGCAATTAGGTTTCATATCCACTTAACACTTTAGAGAAATGACTCTTTTATCAACATTCATGTCAATTTAAAGATATAACATACTGTTATAGGCGTCCTTAGATCTCATTTCTTAAACTAAATTTAGTGTTCGTTACATATTTTGCTGATTAACTTCGCATATTTTGTTTCGATATAGCAATAGATTTGGTCAATATCTTTTATCTCTAATGGAGCTTTAAATGAGAGAAGTTGAGTTTAGAACGATAGACAGGCTGTTTATCAAGATGTCTATCAACGACAAAATGTGGGTTATATTCCTACTATTTTTAGTAGCCCTCACTTCAGTGGCTGGAAGCCGCTACTTCAATGAAATACAACAATTTGAGCAGCAAGCCATCTCGGCGAGCGAAGCGAAGCTTTCTGGTATCGTTGATGCTCAATCAAACCGCGCTACAGAAATTGACGGCGTATCGAAATCGAACCGCGTAAGCGAGAGTTCTTTTGTCGATGGGTCTGTCACCGCTTATGCCAAGTTGCATTCTGGGGAAGTGATTAAGCTGACTCAAAATGTGTCCACACAATACGAATCGTTAAAATCATCAGCTCTATCGTCACTATTACTCAGCTTCTTATGGGTTATTCCTTTTGCCCTATTCTCTTACTGGGTGGCAACGTTTATCGGAGGAGCTCTGTGGGTTTTATATACAACAACCGAAAAAATTGGTGACGGTGACTTAACCTCTCGTCTTGGTTTCCATCCAGGTCGAGATGAATTCGGTACCATCGGCTGTGCGCTAGACAAGTCTATGGATACCTTAAGTGAACTGGTTAATAGTGTTAAAAATAATGCAACGATGTTGAGCGAGACATCTTCTGCATTCGAAAAAGATATGCAGTTGAGTGAAACCCAGATATCTCATCAATATCAAACGCTTGATTCAGTCGCGACGGCAATGGAAGAAATGACAGCCTCTGCAAAGGAGGTATCAAGTATTTCTCAACAAGCAACGACGCAGTCAGATCAAGATGCCCAGAAGATCGAACTAAGCAGAAGCCGTGTACAAAACGTGATTGGCGAGATAGAGACGTTATCTAGCTATATTGAACAAGCCTCTACGTCAGTAACCAATTTAAACGAGAATACGACGCAGATTAATGACGTGATCACAACGATTAACGCCATTTCAGAACAAACTAATCTGTTGGCACTAAACGCAGCAATCGAAGCAGCCCGTGCTGGTGAACAAGGTCGTGGATTTGCAGTGGTTGCCGATGAAGTACGTACATTAGCAAGCAGAACTCAACAGGCAACAGTAGAGATCCAAGCCATGATTGAGAAGCTTCAAATTGAGAGCCAGAACATTGCTTCAATCACCAACCGAACCGTTCAGCAAGCTCAAACCAGCAGCCAGCTTATTGATGAAATCGGCCATGATGTTACCTCTATTGCCGAGTCAGCACGCTCATTAATGGACATGAGCATTCAGATTTCCACATCTGCTGAAGAACAAAGCGCAGTTGCTAACGATATTGCATCGGAACTTTCAGAAATTCGTAGTCAATCAAGCACAATCAGAGAAGTGGCGGAGCAATCTACCGCTGGCGTCGCTAATCTCACGCAGGCCTCCGTTTCTCTTGGTGAGATATTACAACGCTACCGCACCGCATAACATTGTGGAACTTATGATCAACAAGGGCTCCTTAAGGAGCCCTTTTCTTTAAACCGTGTTCAACTATTACCTTCGGTATTTTCTACGACATCCAAGTGGATATTTGAAGTGAATCTCAAGTTCTCGCTGTACCGGATGAAATAATGTTCTTAAACAAAGCGTTCCGCTATGCTTGATCTTGCCAATTCCAATTTGCTGCTGGAAAACAATATGAATAATTACAAAGACACAAAAGACATAGAGAACCTGAATTGTCCACTCTGCCAAGGAGATGAATATCTCATTTCATCGGATGGCGAGAAATTCACATGCGCTGCTTGCGGATTTCATACAAAAAACTTCTCATCTATCCAATGTCTACATCAAACGCCTTACCTACAGTCTAAACTTAAGCACATCCACAGCTTAAGTCCGGTTTGCCATTAATAGGTCAAACAGAGCAGCCACACAGCTGCTCTTTTAATTCATCTAAATGATGGATGCGAATTACACGCTCGTCATCAACACGATTGATAGCTTCACCATTAAATAACTGCACCGTTTTGATACCGGCGTTTAGTCCCGCCTCAACTCCTTTAGGAGTGTCATCAATATAAAGACAGTCACTTGGTAAAAAGCCCATGCTCATAGCACTGTACATGATTAAATCGGGCTCAGGCTTCCAACTATTCGCATCGAATGCCGAGAACACTTTCCCTCGGAAAGCATCGAGTAAACCGGTTAACTCCAAAGCGTATTCAATTTTATCTTTAGGTCCATTAGACGCCACACAATATTCGATATTATGCGAATCCAAAAACTGAATTAATCGTTTTGCGCCATCCATCGGCTGTAAGTGACGCACAAAAAGAGACTGGACTTCTTCTCGGTATTGCGGCTCTAAAACATCAATTGGGACTTTGATATCTTTCAATTCTTTAGTATCTAAAAGGATGTCAGCGAGCTTTCCTCCTTTAAAGTGAGAAACGCACTCTTCCATCGTTAACTCAGCCCCATGCTGGTTAAATACATTGACGAGCGCTTGGCAACACAGTCTTTCGCTGTCGACCAACGTACCATCACAGTCAAATATCACGCACTTAATATTGGTAATTGCCATAGCCATCTCCAGACGTCTTAAAGGCTCAAGCCCAAGCTGATTTTAAGAATGTTTGGATTAATCTTATTTGAGTTTGGGATTGTTGAAACGACGAGCTTGGCATTTCATGGAAATAGAAGGGAGCAATTACAGTTTTTCTAAGCAAGATCACCCAACGTCATCTTGCTTTACTTTTTATGCACATTGATGTGTAAATTAGTCTTCGATAACCACTGAGTCTAACAGTTTTTGCTCGGTGCTTAGTCTTTTAGCCAGATCAGCCACAAACGAGCTTTTGTATTTTGATTCAGAAACAGCAACATCAGAGATGAGTGTATTTCCTTCGAGATGGCTAACAATAGCAGCACCAATTGGGACTCCAGATTTAAAACCAACATATAATTCAAAATCTGGTGTGAGGATAATCTGTGTCAGATATTCAATGATCATATCTTTATCATACTGCTGTTCCCAGCGCTGAGATTGCAAGATAGAGAACATAATGGTCAGTCGATGAAAATCGACCAGAAAAATATCGTCGGGGTTAAATTCAGAGTCACTTTCCAGTAGTGTGTCTTTGTCGACTACTTGATACGTTGCTTTTTCTAGCGTTTTGAAATAGACATCGCGCCCTTTCAAACTCTCTGGTGTCGGAAATTCAACTTCGACCAGATCATACAGCCATGTATTTTTACGCTCGATACTGGCTAACTGTTGTTCATTCATCTTGATACCTTCGTTTAGAGCAGTACATTAGCATGAAGCCCGCAACAAACCTAGCGCACATAGACCTTTCCGTGGCTAAATTTTGTTTTAGGTGCAAACCTCTGATAGATTTCATCAATATCTTTCCTAGTTAAGGACAAAAATAATGAAAAAGATGCTGTTAAGTGCATTGCTTGCTACTACTCTAGTTGGTTGTTCAGATAACGATGTAGCTGACGTGGGGCTCGGTTGGTTTACTTTGAAAGACATCAAAGTCGGTGAGTTGAAAGACGAGGTGGTAACAGGTGTCACATGTCACATCGCCTCTATCGAAGCGGATTTCAGCTTAGCAGATCCAAGTGATAGCTCAATATCATGTCGTCAGACTGGCGAAATCACACCGGAAATGATTGCAAAAATAGATAAGAGTAAGTCCGGTGAAATTGTATTTAAGAAGTCAAAAAGCATTTTCTTCAAAACAATGAAGGTTCGCCGTATTTATGATGCCGATAACCAAACCTTACTCTACTTGTCTTATACAACAAAAGAGACCGATGGTAGTTTTAAGCATAGCCTTTCGACAGTCCCACTTTGGGGTACCAAGGCTTACGTTGAGCCAACTGAAGTGAAAAAGTAACGCGGGTAAATTTAGTTAGCGCGGAGCAGGCTCTTTCCGGGCGCTGCTGAGCAACAAGTTTAAAAAACAACCCATTGCAATACGACAAGCGTCATAAATTGCAGCTGCTTTGGTTGCTATTTACTCAGCTCGCTGATTTTTTCAGCGAGCAGACTTCTTTGTAATAAATCGCCACGATTTTCATTTTTTTGTGATACAATCCCGCCTCTTTTTTTTCTCACTCAAGAACAAGCATGAAGTTTCCTGGTCAGCGTAAATCTAAACACTACTTCCCAACTCACGCTCGAGATCCATTAGTAAACCAAATCCGACAGGCACCTAAGCTATATCGCCCAACTATTGTTGGTGTCGGTCAAACCATTGTAGATATCGAAGCACGTGTAGATGACGCGTTTTTAGAGAAATACAACCTGAGTAAAGGACATTCGCTCGTTCTTGAAGAAAGCAAAGCAGATGCACTTTACGAAGAACTGGTTGAGCAAGGCCTGATCACACACCAATACCCAGGTGACACGATTGGCAATACTCTTCACAACTACTCAGTTTTAGCCGATAGCAAATCCGTTTTGCTCGGTGTGATGTCTAAGAACATTCAAGTCGGTTCTTTTGCTTACCGCTACCTTTGCCGTACGTCTTCACGCATGAACCTTAACCATTTACAAACGGTAGATGGCCCTATTGGTCGCTGCTACACCCTAATTTCTCAAGACGGTGAGCGTACATTTGCTATCAACGAAGGTCATATGAATCAACTACTTCCGGAAAGCATTCCTGAAGAGATCTTTGAGAAAGCATCAGCCCTGGTTGTTTCTTCTTACCTAATGCGTGGTAAAGAAGAAGATCCAATGCCTAAAGCGGTACAAAGAGCGATCGACTTTGCTAAGAAGCACGATGTCCCTGTTGTACTTACGTTAGGGACGAAGTACGTTATCGAAGGTAACGCACAGTGGTGGCAAGAATACATTCGCGAAAACATTTCTGTTGTCGCTATGAATGAAGAAGAAGGTGCGGCGCTAACAGGTGAAACAGAGCCGCTAGCAGCTGCTGATAAAGCACTTGAGTGGGTTGATCTCGTACTTTGTACAGCAGGACCAAATGGTCTGTACATGGCTGGTTACACCGACGAGAAAGTAAAACGAGAAACCACACACGACATCCTTGAAAGCTCCCTCGAAGCCTTTAACCAGTACGAGTTTAGTCGTGCGATGCGTAAAGAAGACTGTCAAAACCCAATGAAGGTCTACTCTCACATCGGCCCTTACCTTGGTGGACCACTAGAGATTAAGAACACTAACGGTGCAGGTGATGCAGCCCTTTCAGCCTTACTGCATGACATGGCAGCAAACTCTTTCCACCAAAAAGAAGTGCCTAACTCAGAAAAGCACGAAGTACGATGCTTAACCTACTCCTCGCTTTCTCAGATCTGTAAATACGCAAACCGAGTAAGCTATGAAGTGTTGACGCAGCACTCTCCTCGCCTATCGCAAGCGCTTCCTGAACGAGAAGATAGCTTAGAAGAGACTTATTGGGATCGTTAAAACGACAGCTTTAAAGCTAAAAATATATCAAGGTCACCATTTGGTGGCCTTTTTGTTTTTGTCTAGCACTGTAACGAGTAGATTTTGTTAGTATGTCGCACAATACGAAGCAGTAAACTCTTTACAAGCCTAACCGAAACAGTACCATCACCAAGCAGACCTTTGCCTCACAATAATACTCGTTATAACTCAGGTAGTTTTTCAACGCTACCTGAGTACCACTTTGGGGATTCTCCATGCAGTCAGATATCGAAATTTGCCGAAAAACACCACTTTCTTCTATTGATGTTATCGCGGAAAAAGTAGGACTATCACCCGAAGAGTATGACACTCACGGGAAGCACAAAGCCAAAGTCCACCCAAAATGTTTGGAACGACTCAAAGCAAATGATGACGGTAAACTTGTACTCGTCACTGCGATCACGCCGACTCCTCTTGGCGAAGGAAAAACCGTTACGACGATAGGCCTGGCGCAAGGTTTAGCAAAGCTTAATCAATCTGTTATTGCATGTATAAGGCAACCTTCGATGGGACCCGTCTTCGGTATTAAAGGTGGCGCAGCGGGCGGCGGTTATTCTCAAGTAGCTCCAATGGAAGAGTTAAACTTACACCTTACTGGTGACATTCACGCAGTGACAGCGGCGCACAACCTTGCTTCAGCCGCTCTTGACGCTCGCTTGTTCCATGAGCAACGCGAGGGTTATGATGCCTTTGAATCACGCACCGGGTTAAGAGCACTTAAAATCGACACGGCAAGTATTACTTGGAAACGAGTGATGGACCATAATGATCGTGCACTACGTAAAGTCAAAATTGGCCTCAATGATGCAGGAAAAACCATCAATGGTTTCGAGCGTGACGAAGGGTTCGATATTTCAGCTGCTTCCGAGTTAATGGCTATAATTGCACTAGCCAAAGATTTAAAAGATTTACGTCAACGTATCGGGAAAATTGTCGTAGCGTACGATTTGAACGGAACCCCCGTCACTACGGAAGATCTACAAGTTGCAGGAGCAATGGCAGTAACACTAAAAGAGGCGATTGCACCAACACTGATGCAAACTCTAGAAGGTGTTCCTACGTTGATCCATGCAGGTCCATTTGCAAACATCGCCCATGGAAATTCATCCATTATCGCGGACGATATTGCGCTAAAACTGTCAGGTTACACGGTAACTGAAGCCGGTTTTGGTTCGGATATGGGATTTGAGAAAGCGTGTAACATTAAAGCTGCTGCCGCCAACAAAGCCCCGGACTGTGTAGTGATCGTAGCAACATTACGCGGCCTCAAAGCGAATTCCGGACACTACGATTTACGGCCAGGTATGGCTATTCCAGATTCCATTTTTAATCCGGACCAAGCAGCATTGGAGGCTGGGTTTGAAAATTTAAAATGGCACATAAATAACGTTCATAAATACGGTTTACCTGCTGTCGTTGCCATTAACCAGTTTCCACAAGATTGTGTGAAAGAGCTTAAAGCTCTTGAAGAGCTGATTCACCAATTTAATCCCGAAGTTAAAGTAGCCATCAGCACCGCTTTTTCGCAAGGCGGACAAGGCGCAACGGAACTAGCTCAACATGTTATTGATGCGTGTACCACGCCTGTAGAGTTTTGTCCGTTATACAACAAAGAGCAATCATTACTCGAAAAGCTCATGGCAGTATGTGAAGCGGGCTATGGAGCAACCAATATAGAAATGACTCCTATCGCGACTGAACAGCTCAAACATTTTGAGCAATTAGGCTTTAACAACTTAGCGGTTTGCATCGCGAAGACACCACTATCTATAACCACGGACTCCGCAGTCAAAGGCGCACCAACTGGTTTTACCGTCCCAATCCGCGAGCTGCGCTTGTGTGCGGGCGCAGGATTCATTTATGCATTATCTGGAACCGTGATGACGATGCCAGGCTTACCTGATAAACCCGCATTTATGAATTTAGATCTTGATGATGAAGGAAATATCGTCGGTCTCTCTTAGTGCAGTGATAACGTATCGATATCAGTGATAGTGAACATATTCATTGAGTGAGTGGTCTACTTACCTATCCACTCACTCTCAACAACTGTGAAAAGAGTTGTCTCAGGCCTTCTACTCTTGAATTGTTGATACAAAGCTCTCTTGCCTTACATCAACGCGCCTGTTTTAGACCTTTAGAGTTAAGACGCTAACCCTAAGCCTTGTTTAGCCATAGTTATTAAGCTAGAAAACCCTATTTATCTTCTTGTTTTGTAGCCACTTTACATTGTAAATCCATACTTGTTGACCTCTCCTTTCTACAATTTTGCGCCAATTTGATGCACGGGCTATTTAGCGCTTCACTAATATGGTGCAGTTGTCTTACAGTGAAATTTTAACCTCCTTGATTTTTAAGGAGATATTCTATGGCTCGATTCTTGTAGTAGACTTTTCACTAATAAGCACATTAGCACATGCTTTTCAAAACCTCTGCGTTGCATACCACCTCCTTCAGGTTAGCACCGTTTTGATGCATGTCAGAAAAGGGAAAGGGAATACTATGGAAGACGCACTCGCCGTAATTTTAGCAGGAGGGATGGGGTCTAGACTCAGCCCACTCACCGATGACAGAACCAAGCCAGCCGTACCTTTTGGCGGAAAATATAGAATTATAGATTTCACACTAACCAATTGTTTACATTCGGGTTTACGCAAGATCCTTGTTTTAACCCAATATAAATCTCATTCACTTCAAAAACACTTACGAGACGGCTGGTCGATATTCAATCCAGAGCTAGGCGAGTACATTACTGCTGTTCCACCACAAATGCGCAAAGGTGGTGCATGGTATGAAGGAACCGCCGATGCGATTTATCACAACATGTGGTTGCTATCGCGAAATGATGCAAAGTATGTGGTTGTGTTATCCGGCGATCATATCTATCGAATGGACTACGCCGCAATGCTTGAAGAGCATAAAGAGAAAGGTGCTAAGCTCACCGTTGCCTGTATGGATGTTCCCGTAGAGGATGCTTCAGCATTCGGTGTAATGGGCACCACAGAAAACGGGCTCGTTACTTCGTTTATAGAGAAACCTGAAACCCCACCTACTCTTCCTGGAAGCGCGACCAGAAGCCTTGTTTCTATGGGAATATATATCTTTGATATGGATGTTTTGAAAGAAGCGCTTGAAGAAGACTCAAAACTCGATTCATCAAGCCATGACTTCGGAAAAGACATCATACCTAAGCTAATTGATACCGAATCCGTTTACGCTTATCAATTCTGTGGCAGTAAAGGGCGCGTCGATAAAGATTGCTATTGGCGCGACGTGGGTACCATTGATTCCTTCTATGAAGCGAATATGGATCTACTAGAACCTGTGCCGCCAATGAACCTTTATCAGTCTAATTGGGCGATTCGTACTTACGAGCCGCAGTTTCCACCAGCTCGTACTGTATCGTCGGCCACGGGTAATGAAGGCATTTTTATTAACTCCATCATTGCTACCGGTGTCATCAATTCCGGAGGCTCGGTACAGCACTCCATTATTTCCTCTAATGTACGCATTCAAGATAGTGCAACGGTAGTCGATTCCATCATTTTTGATGACGTAGAAGTCGGTGAAGGAAGTCAGTTGGTCAACTGCATAGTTGATAAACATGTTCGTATTCCGCCACATACTCAAATTGGCATCAACAAACTTGAAGATGCGAAGCGATTTAAAATCTCAGACAAAGGTATTGTCGTCATACCTGAAAGTTACCAATTCGATTAAACGACAAACTATCACAACAAAAAAGCGCACGATAATCATCGTGCGCTTTTGTTTAAGTGCCTGTAAACATTAGGCTATAACAAATAATCCATAATAATTAGATGTTACATACCGTTGACCAGCTACCATCTGTACCCGGTTCAGCCGCTGTCCACCAGTTCGCTTGGTAAACCACACCGTTGTGGATGATCTTATCACCTTGGTTAGCGTGGCTTGGATTACCTGCCCAATCCGTTTGTGGCAGAGCTGGGTATGTCACTAAACCTGTCGTATCACACGTACCTGGTTCAGTGGTACCACCACCCGTGCCCGCATTTAGGTCACCAATTGGTAGATCTGGCTGTTCAAACTTAAACGCAAACTCTTTACCACCAGAAATCACTGAGTAGTTAGCCGGACCAGAGATTGGTAGATAGTAAACCATATCAAGCTCGTAAGTGCCGCCCGCTGGCAAGTCTTTCCATGCTGGTAGAGAGAACGACACACGGTGCATTACGCCATCTAAGCCACCAATGTTGTTTGCTCGAGTATGTCCAGAAGCAATCACTTTCAAACCACCACCTGATTGGTCTTTCGCATTGTCCGGCGCAGATACTGGGATATCGAATTGGAATTCAGTACCGCCAGGGATCGCTTGACCAGTGTTGTTCGTAAACGTGATTTTCGGGTTAATTGGGTAGTTTTGGTCGCCAACTTTGAAGCCGCCAACACTAACAGTAATGTCTACTGCTTCAGTTGGTGTTGGACCAGTCGCTACTTTGTTACCGTAAGGCGTCGCAGACTTAAACTTGTCGTAGATAGCTTTGGTCATAGTGTTACCCATGTGGTATTCACCATTACCCGCCGCACAAGCTTGTTCAGTTGCATCTACTGCCGTACGATTACCATTTGCATCCAGTACGTAACAGTTGTAGTCACCGGCTAGTTCCCAGAACATGATACCGCCGATCTCTTTATCGATAACGTAATCGGCTTTCACCTCGATAGAAGCTTTATCTTCCGTAGATAGGAATACGCTCTTCTCTGCGTTCCACAACCAAGGTGCCACAGCAACGCTATCGTAATGACGAGTATAAGTACCAACAAACTTATCTGAAGGATCGTTGACAGGGTCAAGACCGTAAGCAGCTGCGTAAGAGCCCCAAATACCGTTTTCTAGGTTCTTAGCATGCCACATTGGGTTAGAACCAGCGCCCATTTCGTTTCCTTTAGGGTCGGTATCATGCCACATGTTGTCGATACCAATAGCGCCGTGACCACAGTTGTTCTTCTCACCTTCACCTGTGCCCGGTTGGCACTCTGCTTGGTTTGGTAGTGCCGCTCGGCCCCAAAGGCCATTGTCGCCACCAGTAACACCTTGCCAACCACGGGTGTAGTAAGGAACACCAATGTTGATACGACCTGCTGGCATAGAGCCACGGAAGTAATGGTAAGCCCAGTCTGTGTTCAAGTAACCGATACCACCGTATGCAGCAGTGCCGTATACGTTCCACTGCGCTAGCTCAGAGTCTTTACCTGTATCGAATAAAGCCGCGTTATGACCAACGTGATCATTCCAAGCCCCATGCAAGTCGTAAGACATGATGTTTACGTAGTCTAGATACTTAGTTACATCGAAGGTTTCCATCCCACGTAGCAAGTAACCTGAAGATGGTGCTGCGATAGTCAGCATATAATGAATACCATCTTGCGCGGATGCCGCATCAAGTTTCTCACGCAATACTTTCATCAGCTCTTGGTAAGACGCCCATAAATACTGACGACGTGGTTCCATGAAGTCTTTGTCGTAAGGGTTACCAGCACCAGCCATTGACGTCGGGTATTCATAGTCAATATCTAGGCCATCGAACTTGTACTGACGCATCATTTCAACGGCAGAAGTTGCGAACTTCTCAATACCAGCATGATTAATAGAACCGTCCGCATTCGTCGTCATGGTGTAGAAGCCACCATCAGCTACACGATCGCCGTTCGTATCGAAGTGACCGCCCGTTTCAGCCCAACCACCAATCGAGATTAGCGTTTTAACATCATGTTTTTGCTTGTAAGTTGCTAGTGCACCAAAATGACCTTTAAAACCAAGAGCAGGATCTACCTCAACGCCTGGCCAAGTTTTACCTGTAGCAGGGTTGTTAGGATCATTTACGTCGCCAACGTTTACTTTGCCGTCAGAACCAATGCTCACAAACGCGTAGTTAATGTGAGTAAGTTGTTCCCAAGGAATGTCTTTAACAAGGTAAGTCGATTGTGGGTCGTCACCTGATCGCCAACTGGTGAAGTAGCCGATTACACGACGTGGGTGATCAGCCCCCATTTTCTCACGGCCTTCTTCGTCATAAATAGAACAGTAAGGAACATCTACACCCGTTGTTTGATAAAGACCATCAGGACGACAATTAGATGTCACTGCGCCGCCGTTTACTGTTAACGTCGCAATTGCAGAATCTGCTGTTGCTCCAGCATCATCGGTTGCTCTCGCATAAACACTTAATGAGCCAGCTTGTGAAGGGGTTACATCCAGCGTGTATGGCGCTGTTGTAGCAGTGCCAGCAAGCACACCTGCAACATAAAAATCAACTTTAGCAACGGTACCATCCGCATCCGTAGCATTTGCAGTCAGTGTTACGGAACCACCCAGGTCAATAGAGCTCGCAGAAAGCGCGACATCCACTGTCGGCGCTTCGTTACCAGGTTGCGCTGATGCCACAGTTAACGTCACAACACTTGCCGTACTAACGGCACCTGCATCGTCATAGGCCTTGGTAGAGAACTCGTGCTGTCCTTCAGTTGCTGTCCACGATGCAGCATACGGCGCAGACGTTGCCTGACCAACTAATACACCATCAACAAAGAACTCTACTTTGCTAACAGTCCCATCAGTATCTGCCGCATCTGCAGCTAGGTTAACAACATCACCCGCAGTCACAGAAGCCGACGCAGAAGGCGATGTCAGAGTAACCGTCGGGACTTCATTCTGAGGTGGATCAACCGGTCCAGTGCCATCACAAGCGCCAAGTGTTTCCCACTCGCCCCACTCACCAGATTGCGCTGGATTATTGTTTTGCGTCCAGTAACGCGCTTTATAAGCATTACCTTCATGCTGAACTTGGTCGCCACCGTTATAAACTTTTGATGATTGCCAAGTTTCTAGAGGGGCACAGTCAACTGCTGCGTAGCTATTGAAGGCCATAAGACAAGAAGCGGTGAGTGTGCTTAGTGTGAACACGTTTTTCACTGCGTTGCCGTTTTTAAGGTGCATAATCGCTCTTCCTTAAGTTATTGTTAAAACAATACTAAATGCGCTAAACGAAGCGCATCTATACTTTTATTTCGACGTAAAATAACTTAAGTACAAGTTGGTGATTTCACACTATCTATTTACGAGTTTTCCACACCGCCTCGCAACAATCCACTAAATGATTGCAACAACGTACCTATTATTTGGCACCAGTAACTAATTTTATAACTTAAATAAATATGTCACTCGCAAATTAATAAAAAAGGTAAAAAAAGTCGCCATTTTGAAATAAAGATCACTAAGCCTTTGTTGACCTTGGCGTTTCATTAAAATGCCGCTTGTACTCGCGACTAAACTGTGATGGGCTCGTGTAACCGACCATTCTCGCTGCATCATTAACACGTCTCCCCTCTAACTGGATCAATTCGCGCGCTTTGTTAAGTCGAACTTTCTTAATATATTGCAACGGAGATTCAAGCGTGACATTGCGAAATGCTTGATGGAAAGCAGACACACTCATGTTGGCTTCTTCAGCCAATGCTTGTACGTTCAACTGTTCATGATACGCTTGATGCACGCGATTTAGTGCTTTAGCGACCCTCGCGTAAGAACCTTCTTGATGTGCTAGGTCAAATAAAACATACCCCTCTTTGCTCACCAAAGTACGATACACAATTTCCTCAAGAAGCAGCTCGCCAAGCATGATGACATCAAGCTCGTTACACATTGCTTTCATTAACCGCTTGCACGCATCCAACATACCTTCATTCATACGTACCGACTTAAGGCCGCAACGGGTTGCATCCAGACACTTATTACTGAATTTCTCAGCCTCTAATTTTTTAACGAGTTTATGAAGAAGCGTTGGCGAAATATCTATCGAAATGCCAAGTAAAGGCTCATTGTTTGTCGCAAACGCTTCGCACTCTAATGGCATGGGAACCCCGACAACAAGGTAATCTTCGGGCCCATATTGCACTGGTGTATCACCAATATGAATGTTCTTATGCCCTTGACCCAATACGATGATGCCGGACTGATAGACAAACGGCTGGCGATGATTCCCTTTGCTACTGCGATAAAACCATACGCCATCTATCGCTGTTTTCTTCATACCTTCTAGGTCATGCAGCCCCTGCTTTTCAACATATTGCTGCATGATATCTGCGAGAGTGTGCATTAGAGTGCTCCATCAATGACCAACGAGTTTGGTCTCTATTATCGTTTCGAGCACTATACTTCCTCTCGACTTTAACTTTCTAGCTCAAGAGCATTAATTTTGTAGAAATAGGCAAATTATTTGCAGAAATCGACCTGTTAACGATCGTTAATCAGGACTAATATGCATGTATTCAATCTCCTTCACTGGAAGCAAGAGGGCTAATAATGAACTTTTCTTATGTAAACCCAACCAAGATTTTCTTTGGTCAAAAACAAATCGCTGCAATCAAAGAAGCTATCCCATCCGACCAAAAAGTTTTAGTGGTATACGGTGGTGGCTCCATCAAAAAAAATGGCGTGTACGACCAAGTAGCAGAAGCTCTTGAGGCACATGAATGGCTAGAGTTTTCAGGTGTTGAACCAAACCCAACCAAAGAAACACTCGATAAAGCAGTCGCAATGGTAAAAGAGCATGGCGTTGACTTTATTTTAGCGGTAGGTGGTGGTTCAGTCATCGATGGCTCCAAATACGTAGCAGCGGCATCAAAGTATGATGGTGATGGTTGGGATATCATGATTGGTAAGCACCAAGTCACTGAAGCGACGCCTCTAGCTGCAATTTTGACATTGCCAGCAACAGGCTCAGAGTCAAACATGGGCGCAGTTATCACTAAAAAAGAAACTCAAGACAAACTTCCGTTCATGTCTCCAGCAGTGCAGCCAAAATTTGCCGTGTTAGACCCAGATGTAATGAAAACACTGCCAGAACGCCAGCTTATCAACGGCATTGTTGACGCATGGGTGCACGTATGTGAGCAATACTTGACGCTTCCTACCGGTGCAATGGTTCAAGATGGTTACGCAGAAACACTGCTGAAAACTTTAAAAACACTCGGAGAACAGTTTGCGGAACGAGACGACGATATGTGGCGCGCAAACTTAATGTGGTCTGCTAACCAAGCATTGAATGGGTTAATTGGTAGTGGCGTTCCACAAGACTGGGCAACACATATGATCGGCCATGAATTAACGGCTCTATGGGGCGTTGATCATGCGCGTTCTCTTGCAATTGTCCAACCGTCGTTACTTCGTAACCAAATGCAGTTTAAGCGCCCTAAGTTAGAACAAATGGGTCGCAACGTATTTGGTCTTGAAGCAGGTGAAGATTTAGCAGAGCGCACAATCGAATCTATCGAAGCGTTTTATCATCAACTTGATGTCGCAACTAAGCTCGAAAACTATGGTGAGAGCCGTGAACAAGCTATCGATGCCATCATTGATCAACTAAACAAACACGGCATGACTGTTTTAGGTGAAAACCAGGCGATCACACTTGAACGTAGCCGAGAAATCTTAGAGTTAGCTGTCTCATAACTGCAACAATTCTTCACTGCCCTTCCTAGGGTTTAACGGTATTGTGACTTAACAGTCACAATACCGTTTTTTTATGCTATTTTGTAAGCCACATCACGTTCAAAACGAGGAGGCTTCTAAAAACAACGATTCCCTCCAGACAAAAAATCGGCCGTGTTGGTTAGTAAAGAGACAACTGTCCAGCTTTACACAAATAAAAATAATTGAGATCAAAGAACGAGTTAACTCGTTAATTAAGTTTTGATTTGTTGTAGTGATGTACTACATAATTTTGTCTGTTCGAGAAAACACTTTATGTGGCTAGTTGTTGTCGTATTAGCATTCATACATATCATCAGTATCCGTAAAGGCTCTAAATGGCTCTTTTACGTTTCTAAACCATTACCAGTGCTCTGTATGCTTGGTATTTTAATTCAGTCCCCGGCTTACCCAATGCCATATGCGCATTGGATTTTGATTGGCTTATCGCTCTCGTTGCTTGGTGACGTGTTATTAATGCTCCCTAGAGACAAGTTCATTACAGGATTAGTGCTCTTTTGCTCTGCACATCTCTCCTATAGTTATGGTTTTGCCATCATGTCAGCGTGGCATTTTACACCTTGGCTCCCAATTGCCTTGTTCGGACTCGGTATATGCGTCTACTGGTTGTTCCGACCGGATCTCGGTAAAGAAAAACGGCCAGTTGCTAGTTATATATTGGTACTGATGACTATGTGCTGGGCTTCGATCGAGTATTATTTGAGTGGGAAAACACAATCCTCCTCTTTTGCAGTGCTCGGAAGCTTTATCTTTATTATCTCTGGCATCGTATTGGCTTTCGAACGCTTTGGAGGACGGTCAATATTTTCACGACAAGTTGTCATGGTGACCTACTATTCTGCACAGACACTAATGGTTATGTCTGTTGTTGCGATTGTTGTTCGTTATCCGTATCTCGTTGAACTGAGTTAGTCATACTCTAGACTCTAGACTGCACCAACATTAAAGAAACATGGATGTATCTTGTAAGCGATCTGAATAGAGTCTTAAAATCATCGCCTAAACATTAGCTTATTCTTAATGAAATTACGCGCACAACTTGCTATTGTAAAAGGATATTTTTCCGTTATAGCGTGCCCCTTTGAAAGAGAATACTCCCGTCGTTGAGTTTAGCGACGTAAATAAGTGGTATGGCGATTACCACGCTCTAAAAGACATCAACTTCTCCGTGCATTCTGGCGAGATCGTCGTGGTGTGTGGCCCTTCAGGTTCCGGAAAATCAACGCTCATTCGTTGCATCAACCATCTTGAATCGATTCAAGAAGGCCAGCTTCATGTGTTCGACCAGCCTTCTCACGCAAAATCTCTCAAGCCCGGTAAAATCGGCATGGTGTTCCAACACTTTCACCTTTTTCCTCACTTGACTGTACTGGAAAACCTCACCTTAGCGCCGATTCGCACACTCAAATTATCAAAACAAGAAGCTGAAAAACGCGCAAAACATTACCTAAAGCGAGTCAATATTGAAGAGCAAGCGAGTAAGTATCCTATCCAGCTTTCTGGCGGTCAGCAGCAACGCGTCGCGATTGCCCGCTCCTTGTGTATGGAACCGGATTTACTCCTGTTTGACGAGCCAACTTCAGCGCTTGATCCGGAAATGATCAACGAAGTGTTGGATGTCATGGTTGAGCTGGCTCAAAGCGGAATGACGATGATTTGCGTCACGCATGAAATGGGATTTGCCAAAAAAGTAGCGAACCGCGTGGTATTTATGGATGAAGGCCAAATCTTGGAAATGAACTCTCCAGTCGCCTTATTTGAGACACCACAGCATCCACGCACCCAAGCATTTTTGAACCAAATTTTAAGTTACTGATGATAGTTCGCGTAATCAAACCTGTCCTTCAAGCTTTACTGCAAATGACGCTCCTCTTCATAGCGATTGTGTGGGTGTTGGACTCTGGTGCCGACGCTATGGGCTATCAATGGCAATGGGAGCGCGTACCTGATTACATCGCTTTTTATGAAGATGGCGAATGGTGGCCGGCAGAACTTATTGATGGGCTATTGGTCACGCTTAACATCTCTGCTATTAGTCTATTTTTTACCTTAGTGTTGGGGTTGGTCACCGCGTTACTAAGGCTTAGCGATTCGAAAGTCGGCAATGTTATTGGTACCACTTATGTCGAAGTAATACGTAACACGCCGTTGTTGGTGCAAATCTATTTACTCTACTTCGTGTTTGGCCCCGTGATTGGTTTGGACCGATTCAGCACCGCCGTTTTGGCATTATCCCTTTTCCAAGGTGCCTACACCGCGGAAATATTCCGTGCAGGTTTAAACAGTATTCCTAAAGGGCAATTCGAAGCAGCACAAACTCTCGGACTATCACCGTTTTACACCTACAAAGACGTGATTTTGCCTCAGGTTTTACAGCGCACATTACCGCCATTAACCAATGAAGTGGTTTCTTTGATCAAAAACTCTTCCATTGTAAGCGTGATGGCGATTTTTGATCTAACGACACAGGCACGCAACATCGTCTCAGAGACGGCGATGCCGTTCGAAATTTGGTTTACCGTGGCAGCAATTTATCTTGCTCTCACTCTGTCACTTTCTGGCTTGTCTGCATGGCTAGAACACAAACTCGGAGCCAGTTGGCGCAAATTATAAGGAGATAACATGAAGTTATTCAAAGCGACCATTACTGCATTATTAGGGCTAGCCATAGCTATGCCTACAATCGCGAAAGAAGATGTCGCCACACCCAATGTAGATCAAATCAAAGAACGAGGCACTTTGCGCGTTGGTATGTCAACATTTGTACCTTGGGCAATGCGTAACAAGCAAGGCGAGTTAATCGGTTTTGAAATCGATGTTGCCAAACGCTTAGCACAAGATTCAGGTTTGAAAGTGGAATTCGTACCGACTGCGTGGGATGGCATTATTCCCGCACTACTGGCGAAAAAGTTCGACGTGATCATCGGTGGCATGTCGGTTACGCCTGAGCGTTCCAGAAGCGTCTTGTTTACTGAGCCCTACTCGCACTCAGGCGTTCAAGTAGCAGCAAACAAAGAACTCGCCTCTGGTTTTAGCGAATTTTCGGATTTTGACTCACGACGCGTAAAAATTGCGGCTCGTCGCGGCGCATTCACCGTTCAAGTAGCCAGAGAAACCTTCCCGAAAGCGAAGATCCTGCAATTTGATGACGACGCGCAAGCGTTCCAAGAGGTGCTGAATGGTAACGCCCACGCGGTAATTGCTTCTAGCCCAAAACCAGAACATGAGACAGTGAAACACAGCGACAAACTATTCCTTCCATTCTCTGAGCGACTATCACAAGGTAACGAAGCCTTTGCAGTTCGCTTGGGGGAAGAAGATAAAAAGGCCTTTTTCAATAAATGGATTGAAACAAGAACCCAAGATGGATGGTTAAAACAACGTTATGAATACTGGTTCTCGACATTAGATTGGCAAGATCAAGTCGCGCAAGGCCAGTAATCTAAATGGCTCGTGGACGCCGCGAGCCTATACTCTCCAATCATCCATTTTACTTTTCCATAACTTATCGGAGTCAAATTTTTGGGCGAACACACTACCACTCGCACAGCACCCGCGAAATCCAGCACAGGCTACCTTTTACCGCAATTAAACACACTAGACTGGGTACTACTTGTTATGTGCGGTATCGGTGGTGTTTGGCTGTACCATCGGTCCGCTGTTGGTGTGCATTATTTGTGGCAGTGGAAAGAGGCGCTTGAATTACTTTTCACGCCTAGAGCAGGTGGTGGTTTGCCCTACTTCTTCCAAGGTTTGATTTCGACGTTAAGGCTCAGTATTTGGAGCATCAGCTTCGCATTAGTGTTTGGCACTTTGTTAGGCTTAGCACGCTTCTCTCGTTCCGTTTGGTTGCGCACACCTGCCAATGCGTTTATCCAGTTAGTGAGAAACATCCCTCCGTTGGTGTTTGTTTTTATTTTCTACTTTTTCATTTCTAACCAATTGATCCCGTTACTCGGTTTGGAAGATCTTCTACGAAACTACAACGGCGAACCAAATGCACTACAGCGCTTTCTGTTTGGGCCTTCAAACCTTTGGGAAAACCTTGCCTCTGGCGTGTTATGCGTCGGCTTACTCTCTTCTGCCTACATTGCAGAAGTTGTGCGCGGTGGTTTACAAAGTATCGACCAAGGTCAGTGGGAAGCGGCTGACTCATTGGGCTTGTCTCGATGGGTGAAATACCGATTTGTTATCGCGCCACAGGTGCTTAAATCAATAACACCTGCACTTGCCGGTCAAACAATCTCTTTGGTGAAAGACACCTCTATTGTTTCACTGATTTCGATACAAGAAATGACGTTTGTTGGGACAGAGATGGCAAATTCATCAGGGTATATATTTGAAATTTGGTTGATTGTCGGCCTTGCTTACTTCTTAATCTGTTTTGGTCTGTCACTTATTTTCCGCCATATTGAAGCAAAATCGGAAGCCATTTCAAATTAACTCAACCGCATATGTAATTAGGCACATTTGATTCTTCAAATCAGAATTGCACCCTGTTACATTGGCAAGATGCTAAATTTTCGGCGTTTTTCATGGAGTTAAAGAATCAATCCGACTACGAGCGATACATAAAACAAGATAATCTTGGTGAATATTACGTAGTTCTCAATCAATTCACTTTTCACAGTGTTTATCAGCCAATTTTTGATAGACGCCAACGTATTATTGGTATGGAAGCCTTACTGCGTATTCGTGGCATTGATGGTTCCCTAATTCGTCCTGACGTGTTTCTGGCCAATAATGGTCTTGATCCCTACTTTCGCTTATGTGTAGAGTTTTTATCCAGAGCAATGCACATTCGAAATTTCGCACGCTATTTCGCAGGGACGCCGATCAAACTGTTTCTTAACGTCATGCCTCAAACGCTACTCACACTAACCAAAGACATGGGCTTTAAAGATAACGGCCTGCTTTACAAACGCCTTTCCGAACTTGGTATGAGCCCATCAGACGTAGTTTTTGAAGTAGTCGAAGAGTCATGCGGAGATACGGATTTATTAATCAAAGCCGTACAGTTAATGAAAGCAAATGGTTTTATCTTTGCTATCGATGATTTTGGCGCCCAACATTCTGATATCGCACGTGTTCAGCAGCTCTGCCCTGACATCATCAAAATCGATCGTTCCTATTTACTAGACTACTGCGCCGGAGAAACCTTTTCCATACATAGCGCCGTTGATCTAGCGGATCATATGGGAGCAAAAGTCATTATAGAAGGGGTTGAAGAAGACGTGCAGCTACAAGCTATGTATCAACTTAATTTGGATTATTACCAAGGCTTTTACTTAGGAAAGCCTTGCGCCATTCATCACTGGACAGATAGCCTAAACATCGAGACGACAGTGCATTAACACTACCCACTTACAGCACAGTGAAACCAAAAAAGCGCCGATATAATATGCTCGGCGCTTTTTAGTTTTACTCAGATGTCACTTATTTAGTTAAGCGTTCATTTCCCTAGAAAAAATCAATAGAATTACGTCCACTCTTCGGATCACGAGTGGCTTGCGGTTTGTCTTCTTTTTTGCCTTTCTTAGCAGACTGAGACAACGCTTCTTTCTGCGCTTTACGCTCTTTATGTGCCGCTTTACGGCCTGTTGATTTAGGCCCAGAGGCTTTAGGTGACTTACTTTGACGAGACTTATCTTTACGAGAAGACTGCGCTTCTTTTTTCGCTTTCTTTTCTGCTTTTTGCTCTGCCGTTTCAGGTTCGGTTACTGGCGCATCGCAAACCACAACATAATATTCCTGGTTAAACTCAAAAAAGTCACCATCATACATCTTGCGGCGCTTACGTGTTTCTAGTTCACCATTCACCGCGACGTAGCCTTCCTCGATGATATGTTTTGCTTCGCCGCCACCGCTGACCAAGTTTGCGATTTTAAAAAGCTTGTACAGTTCGATTGGATGCGCATCAACATCGATGCCAATCGCTTCGATCTCAATCTCTTCGCCTTCTAAATACTCTTCGTGGTCGTAATCTTGGGTCATGTTACTTACTCTTACTATTTGATGCCCTGAAGTTTAAACGCAATGCTTAAAAATAGAAACCTCTGCCGATGTTCAATCACCGATTCGCCTTGGCATTTGAGCACCTCTTAACCCATTTAACTTGTCGCTTGTTAGCTTGTATACCGATGCGTAGCTCAAACGAAGCTGCAATTACGCAACCTGAAGGTATATACTCTCTAAGTTATTGTTGAAAAGAGCGAATACTTTGTCTCAACCAAGTAGAATTACCTTTGTCACTGCGAACTTGTTTAATTTTGTCGCACCGCCTAACGCCTACTATGATTTCGAGAACATATACTCGTTAGAGCAATGGCGAGACAAACTTTCGTGGACGCAACGTCAAGTTGAAAAACTGGAAGGCGACGTGATTGGCTTACAAGAAGTATTCAGTATCGAGAAGACCCAGGCATTCTTTTCAACCATCGGCTACCCCTACTTTGCGACCGTTGACACCCCACATGTTGAGGATGAGTACATTTACTCAAGCCCTGTTGTGGCAATCGCCTCTCGGTTTCCAATAGAAAAAGTACAAGCGGTAGAGTTTGACTTAGCAACGCTTGAGCCTTTTGGAGTAAGTGTTGCTCCAGAGTTCAGTCGCAAACCTATCTATGCCCAAGTAATACATCCTGTACTTGGTCATATCGCCGTTTACGTAACGCACCTGAAATCTCAACGCCCGGCCGACTCAGAACAACCAGAAACGTCTAGCACGATTATTGGGCGCTGGTTATCCACCCAGCAAAGAGGCTGGGAAGCAGCGATGTTAAGAGACGCGATGCAAAAGAGGTATCGAAAAGAACCAATGCCGACAGTGTTAATGGGCGATATGAATCAACCTATTACTCCTATCAGCGTTAACAGCGCATTGGTATCCAATACTGGTGACAGCGTCACTGAATTACAACTCAAAGATGGTTGGTTATTGCAAAGTGACACCCTGAAGGATGAACGCCCAGCCACGCACTATCATTTTTCCACTGGGAATGTACTCGACTATATCTTGCTCTCACAAGAGTTTGATACCTTATCAGATATATCGGTTGCCGAGGTTGTTGACTATCAGGTGTCTAACCAACATCTGATCAACCCGATTTATGACAGAGATAAAAACGCCAGCGACCACGCATTTGTGGCGCTGACTGCTGAAGTAAAGCTTTGAGCAACCTATTTAGTTACTTAGTGACGTTTCACAATTTTACGCGGGATAAGTTCTACACCAGGCTTGTAACGCTTGGCGGAAGCGTTGAGTGCTAACTCCATTGCGCTGTCCGCGATCAACTCAAACTGTTGAGGCAAAGAGTTGATTTTCACAGGCAAGAAGTCCAGCAGTCGATTATCACCAAATGTTGCTAAACGCACCTTTCCCATCAGTTCTGGTTTTTCTAGCATTACATCCAACACACCTTCTAACAGTGTATATGACGTTGTAACAATGGCATCTGGCAATGCGTTCTCTGTTAACCATCTCTCTAAGACTTTCTTGCCTTCTTCCCGGGAGAAGTGTTGTCCATAACCCACTGTTGCCGTTTTACCACCTTGTTGAGAAGCAGATAGAAAACCGAGCTCACGCTCTTTTGAGACTTGAAGATCTTGCAATGCACCGATTAAGCCAATGGACTTAATACCCTCTGACAGTACTGACTGAGTGAGTTCAAGTGCGGCATCAAAATCTTCGCTGATGACACAACAAAAGTGCTCATCATCCATTGGACGGTCTAGCGCGATAACTGGCGTACCAGAATTTTGCAACTTAAGATAATACTCGTTTGCAGTGGGCATACCACTTGCCACAAACAACGCATCAATACGACGACTGACTAATGCTTCCGCCACCTTTTGCTCTGTATCAGGATCATCATCAGAGCAGCCAATCAAAATTTGGTACCCCGCTTTCCGAGAGTTTTGCTCTATCAGCTTTGCAAGACGCGCATAACTGGTGTTCTCTAAGTCTGGGATGATAAGCCCAAATGAGCGTGAATTACCTGCCCGCAAGGAAGACGCCGCATGATCTGGCTTATAATTGTACTCTTCTACAACGGCCATCACCTTTTTCTGAGTCTTCTCGCTGATGCGGTATTTCTGCGCTTTTCCGTTAATCACATAGCTTGCAGTTGTCTTAGAAACACCCGCTAATTTGGCTATTTCATCCAGTGTCATATTCTAAACCTTATTCTGTGCGCGCGATCATATTAATACATCAACGATCTTTCGATAAGTTGAATTATAAGCTGAACCGATTCAGTATAAAAGCTGAAAGGATTCAGCAAAACTTAAAAATTGACGTAAATCACCTGAATACACAACAAACCAATTTGTAGGCTAGGCTATAGGACAGCGGCAAAGGCTCGTTTGTTAACCTCAGTTTTTAAAACAGTTTTTCTGAGTCTTTTAAAAAATTTACCAACAAGCTGAATCGATTTAGCTTGAAAGATAAAAGGTTTGAGGAGTGATAAGCGCTCAGAAGAAGCGGCGTTCAACTTCTCACACAGAATACATTTTTAAATTGATACCTTAAGGCTGGAGAAGCACCATGCTTAAGCTAAATAAGAACGACATTACCCTCTCGCAATCAGCGACAGATAAGTTTGAAGCAATAAAGAGTATTGCTCATAGCCTGACTGATAAAGGCCTAGTTGAGCAAGGTTACGTTGAAGGCATGCTAAACCGTGAAAACCAAAACTCTACGTTTTTGGGGAACGGTATTGCCATACCGCACGGTACAACCGACACTCGTGCAATGGTGAAAACAACGGGTGTTGCTGTGCACCACTTCCCACAAGGTGTCGACTGGGGTGATGGCAATACTGTGTTCGTCGCTATCGGTATCGCAGCTAAATCTGATGAGCACCTTGGCATTCTTAAACAGCTCACCAAAGTGCTAGGCGCAGATGGCGTAGAAGAGCGTCTGCGTAATGCAAAAAACGAAGACGAGATCATCGCCCTACTACACGGTGATGTTCAGCTTGAAGCAGACTTTGACGCTTCTTTAATTCAACTGATGTTCCCTGCGAGCGACATGCTACAGATGAGTGCTGTTGCAGGTGGTCTGTTGAAAAATACGGGATGTGCTGATAACGAATTCGTTGCAGATCTCGTTACCAAACAACCAACTCACTTAGGTAATGGCCTGTGGTTAATTGGCAGTGACAAACATGTCACTCGCACAGGCGTGTCATTTGTCTCGACGGCAAACGACTGCGAATATGAAGGTCAAAAAGTGCGTGCACTTGTCGCGTTCGCGGCATGTAACAATGCTCACCAACCTATCCTAAAAACGCTTTCTAACATTGTGTTTAACAATGAACACGGCAAGCTTTTAGATGCATCAGTAGAACAGATTCTTGCTTTGTTCAAAGGTGAAGAAGTCACAGCCGCATTTTCAGAAGAAGGCAATACCGCTGTATTTAAAATCAAAAACTCTCACGGCCTACATGCTCGTCCTGGGGCAATGTTAGTCGCAGAAGCGAAAAAGTTTGAATCCACTATACGTGTTACCAACTTAGACGGAGATGGAAAAGCAGTAAACGCGAAGAGCCTAATGAAAGTCATCGCACTGGGCGTTAAGCACGGTCACCAACTTCAATTTACAGCAGAAGGCCCTGATGCGCCGCAAGCCTTGGAGTCTATCGGAAATGCAATCGCTTCTGGCCTTGGTGAAGGTTAAGGATCCGATATGACAAACAAAACAAATAAGGTTGTCACTATTACGCTCAACCCGGCATTGGATTTAACAGGTTCAGTAAATGAACTAAACGTTGGTTCCGTGAGCTTAGTACAGCAAAGCAATCTCCACGCTGCAGGTAAAGGTGTCAACGTAGCAAAAGTGTTGAGCGATTTAGGCGCAGATGTCACGGTTACCGGCTTTCTTGGTAAAGATAACCCTGAGCTATTCCATCAGCTTTTCAATGACATCGGCGTTAAGAATGAGTTTGTAGAAGTACAAGGTGCAACTCGTATCAACGTCAAGCTCGTTGAGGCTAATGGAAACGTTAGTGACATTAACTTCCCTGGTGTTCAAGTTACGGCAGAAGAAATCGCGCGCTTTGAAGAAACCCTATTCCGCCTTGCTGAAACACACGATTACTTTGTATTGGCAGGCAGCCTACCGGGCGGTGTTACTGCAGAGCAATGCGCTGCATGGATAGAAGCACTGCATCAACAAGGCAAAAAGGTGTTGTTCGACAGTAGCAAAGCCGCATTGAAGTCAGGTATTGATGCTCACCCATGGTTAATTAAACCTAACGATGAAGAACTTGGTGATTTTGTTGGCGAACATCTAGCAACACCTGAACAGTGCCAAGCTGCAGCGCAAACACTGAGCGACAAAGGCATAGAAAACATCGTGGTTTCTATGGGACCTGACGGTGTTATGTGGCTCAACCAAGGCGAATGGCTTAGTGCAAAACCGCCTCGAATGCATGTCGTGAGCACCGTTGGCGCAGGCGATACGCTGGTCGCTGGCTTGTGTTGGGGCCACATGCAACTGATGCCTAAAAACGATTTATTGCGCTTCGCTACGGCACTTTCTGCTTTGGCAGTTAGTCAAGTTGGCGTAGGGCTAACCAGTCAGGAAGAACTGGAAAATATCAAGCGACAAACTGAAGTTAGCGCGCTTTACCCTATTACAAACTTAGAACAAAACTAAGGAACAGAAGGTTATCGTATGAATATTGCCATTATTACTGCCTGTCCGAGCGGTGTAGCAAATAGCATCCTTGCGGCAGGATTACTAGAACAAGCCGCCGCAAAATTAAACTGGAATGCCAAAATAGAATGTCAATCAAGTGTGGTTGAACCAACACTATTGACGGAAGCTGACGTTGCACAAGCAGAAGTCATTGTCATTGCGGCAAATACTAGCGTCGACACTTCTCGTTTTGTAGGAAAAAAGGTTTACCAAGCGGAAATTAGCGAAGTAGCAAAAGACGCAACTGCGTTTCTCCAGCAAGCGGTTGAAAACGCCACTTTACTTGAAAAAGCAACCACACTTGCAGCCCCTATCACTACAGATACAACATCAGCATCAAAGAAGATTGTTGCAATCACGGCATGCCCTACTGGCGTTGCGCATACCTTTATGGCGGCAGAAGCTTTAGAAGAAGAAGGCAAGCGTCGTGGCCATCAAATCAAGGTGGAAACTCGTGGTTCAGTTGGCGCTAAAAACCAACTGACTGAGCAAGAAATTGCAGACGCCGATCTGGTGATCATTGCTGCGGATATTGAAGTGCCACTTGATCGCTTCAACGGCAAAAAGATGTACCGCACGAAAACAGGTCCAGCTCTGAAGAAAACAGCCGAAGAGATGGACAAAGCATTCGAGCAAGCCACGGTGTATCAACATTCTGGTTCTGCAAATTCTGCTTCGGCAGCAGACGAGAAGAAAGGCGCTTACAAACACTTGATGACAGGGGTATCGCACATGCTGCCTGTGGTTGTCGCTGGTGGTTTGATCATCGCCCTATCGTTCGTGTTTGGTATTGAAGCATTTAAAGAAGAAGGCACACTAGCAGCAGCCTTGATGAACATTGGTGGTGGTTCTGCATTCGCATTGATGATTCCTGTACTTGCTGGCTATATTGCGTTTTCAATCGCTGACCGTCCGGGTCTGGCTCCTGGTCTTGTTGGCGGTATGCTAGCAAGTTCAACGGGTGCTGGTTTCCTAGGTGGTATCGCAGCTGGCTTCATTGCCGGTTATGCAGCGAAGCTCCTTGCGGACAAAGTAAAACTCCCACAATCGATGGAAGCGCTTAAACCAATTCTGATCATTCCATTTGTAGCAACATTGTTCACTGGCCTTGTCATGATCTACATCGTAGGCGGCCCAGTTTCAGGCATCATGAACGGCCTGACTGACTTCCTAAACAACATGGGTTCTGACAGTGCAGTACTACTGGGTATTATCCTTGGCGCAATGATGTGTTTCGACCTAGGAGGCCCGGTAAACAAAGCCGCTTACGCATTTGGTGTTGGCCTTCTGGCTTCACAAACTTACGCACCAATGGCGGCAATCATGGCCGCAGGTATGGTTCCTGCGCTAGGTATGGGTTTAGCGACCTTCATTGCGAAGAACAAATTTGAACAAAATGAACGTGAGGCAGGTAAAGCATCATTTGTCTTGGGCCTGTGTTTCATCTCTGAAGGCGCAATTCCATTTGCTGCGAAAGATCCAATGCGCGTGATTCCATCTTGTATGGCAGGTGGCGCGCTTACTGGTGCCCTATCGATGCTATTCGGTGCGAAATTAATGGCACCACACGGCGGTCTATTCGTGCTGCTAATTCCTAACGCAATTTCACCAGTATTAATGTATTTAGTGGCTATTGCAGCGGGTACAGCGGTAACTGGCTTTACTTACGCATTCTTAAAAAGCAAAGCAGAAGCGAAACAAGAAGTCGCAGCTTAATTAGAGCGACTCCGGTTAACAATGCCACCCTCGAATTTGGCATTTAGCACCTCCCTTTAATTCCGGTTAAGGGAGGTGTTTTTTATTCCGCAGCCGGAACGGCTACAATGTCTACTTCCCCACTGCTCATATCCACCGTTGCTTGATAAGCGCTATGCGGGTCACCGTAGTGCTTGAAGGTAAAGTGGTAAACGTTAGCTGGCGTCCACAAGGTTTTTGATTCTGCGGGCAGAATGTCATAGCCGTCTTGCTGATAAAGCTCTGTCGCCATTACATTTGCGATTGCCGCCTGCTGGTTAGCGTCTCGATCCACCTTTGGCTCTAGTGACGGGTTACTTGGATAAGACTCACCGTTGTAACTCATGAGTCGATAGGAGCCATTACTCCAAACGATAAAGTCCTGCCAACCATTACTGTAACTGTCGGCTAGTACAATAGGCGTGCGAGTTACCGACATTCGATTAATAACGTTTCCCTCATTATCAAACATATATGCAGAGCAGCCACCACTACCACAGAAATAGCGATCTTGAAGCAACACTATGTGTTCTGCCTTGCCGTCGCTGTTTAGGTCGGCGCTACCCGATAGATAACGTAGATTGTCTTGCTCGAGCGACAGCCCTTCAGGGGCTAAAACCTTACTATCAATCCAACTGGAAATGACTTCAGCACTAACACTGTTGACTTTAGGGGCAGGTTGTTTGGTTTCTGTCGGCATGCTATCCGTCGCGGTGCAGCCAACCAAGGTGAAAGAACCAATGAAGAAGAGTCCGTTTAATATGCGCTTATTCATGTAATCTCAATCTTTGATGTGTCGTTACATGAGTATACGCATGATTTGCATTGTAATCGTAAGAAAATCATTAAAATCAAGCAAATGAATGGTTTGGTATATATTAGTAAGATCAAAAAAGCCCCGAAGAAAACCTTCAGGGCTAGGCAGGAAGCTGGCAAATAGCCAGGAGTCCCTATGCAGTGGTCGGTTTTACCCTAAACAGAATTGCAAACATCACTGGCACCACTATCAGTGTCAGTACAGTAGCAAAACCAAGACCTGCCATAATCGTTATTGCCATCGAGCCAAAGAAGGCGTCGAAGACCAGTGGAATCATCCCCAAGATAGTTGTTAGCGCAGCCATACTTACCGGACGAACGCGGCTTATCGCACTATCAACAATCGCGAGGTAAGGATCTTTACCTGACTCCAACTCAAGGTTAATTTGGTCAAGCAACACAATACCGTTTTTCAAAATCATGCCACTTAGGCTTAACAAACCAAGGAATGCTGTAAAACTGAACGGCATGTTCGTGGTAAGCAAACCAAAAGCAACGCCAATGATCGCTAACGGAACGGTGAACCAAATTACCAACGGCTTTTTGATTGAGTTAAACAATAAAATAGTAATGATGAACATCAACAAGTAACCCATCGGCAATGAACCGAATAGGCCTTCTTGTGCATCTTTGGATGATTCGTACTCACCACCCCATGTGATTTCGTATCCTTCTGGAACATGCAATGCCATCACTTTAGGCTGTACACGAGCAAATAAGCTTGCTGCCGTGTCGTCACTCAACACATCATGGTCCGCGAGAACGGTTAACGTACGCTTACGGTCACGACGCTGAATTAGCGGCTCACTCCAATCCAGTTGAACGCCATCAATCACTTGATCAACCGGAATATACGTTTGCAACGAAGGACTCCAAATGGTCACGTTTTGTAGTGATTCAAAATCTACGCGTTCTTCTTCAGGAAGACGTGTCATAATTGGCAACGTATGTGTACCATCACGCAAGTAACCTAAGGTGCTACCACCAAACGTCATTTGCAGTGTGCTTGAAAGATCTTCTTTCGAAATACCTAGGCGACGAGCTTTAGACTCATTGAAAGCGGGTACAAGTTCCTTGGTGCGCTCTCGCCAATCGTGACGAATGTTTCGGGCACCAGGGTCGGTATGAAGGATGTCTTCAACTTGCACCGCCAAGTCACGTAAAACTTGTGGATCAGGGCCAGTAATACGCGCTTCGATCTTAGACGCTGGTGATGGACCAAATTCCATCAATTTAAACTGGAACGTAGGCGCATCAAATGTTTTCGCCAGATTCGCATCTAACTTATGCAGCAAACCAAACATTTTCTCACGATCAGTCGCGCGAACTTGGAACTGAGCGTACGCTTCGTAACTTTTTTCTGGTTGATAGGTTAAAGCAAAACGCTGTAGACCCTGCCCAATCGAAGCAGAAACAAAGTCAATATCATCTTGCTGACGAATGTAGCTTTCGACCTCTTCAGCTTTTTTGATCGTTTCACGGATGTCAGTACCCTCTGGCATCCACATATCCACGTAGAACATCGGCGTATTCGATGGTGGGAAGAACTGCTGTTTTACATTACCAAATGCCACGACAGCACCCACTAATAGCGCCACCATGCCAGCAACGGTAAGCCAGCGGAATCGTAATGCAAATTTCAGCGATGCCCCAAATACGACAAACAACCAGCCTTTATAAGGATCATCTTCGCTAGTACCCTGCTCTTTGTTTTCCTCTTTCAACAAAAGATCGGCAAGGAAAGGCGTCAGTGTAATAGCGGTAATCCAGCTTAAAAATAGTGAGAAACACAGCACCCAGAATAAAGAGCCCATGAACTCACCTGTCGCATCTTGCGACAAGCCGATAGGTGCAAAAGCCGTAATTGCAATAACAGTTGCGCCCAGCAAAGGCCATTGTGTTTGCTTTACAATATCGACAGCCGCTTGAACTTTGGTACGCCCTTTCTTTAGGCCAACCAATATGCCTTCCACGACAACAATCGCGTTATCAACCAGCATACCCAAGGCAATAATTAACGCGCCAAGAGAAATACGATGCAGTTCGATGTTGTTGTAATTCATCAAAATGAAGGTACCAAATACCGTCAATAACAACACAACTCCAATGATGACACCACTGCGTAAACCCATAGTAAACAGCAACACAATGATTACGATCGCCACTGCCTCCGCTAGACTAATTACAAACGCTTTAACAGATTCATCCACCTCATTGGCTTGGTTGTAAAAGTAGTTCATATCGATGCCAGCAGGCTTGATAGACTCAAGGCTCGCGAGCTCCGCATCCAAACGTTCACCAACCTCAACCACGTTCACACCCGATGCAAACGAGATACCGATATTAATCGCTTTTTGACCGTTAAAGAGTACGACGTTGCCTGGCTTCTCTTGAATACCGCGAGAAATCGTTGCTACGTCTTTTAGACGAATTAGATTTCCTGTGTCACGGCCATGAATGATCAGATTTTCTAGTGCTTCTACAGTGTTTAAGGTGCCGCTTGGGCGAATAACAAGGCTTTCGCCATTGACCATCACTTCCCCTGCTGAAACCACATTGTTTTGCTGGTTCAACAAGCTCGAAACCACATTCATGTCTAAGTTCAGTGCAGCAAGGCGATCAAGTGAGATCTCAACGAATAGCATTTCTCGCTGATCGCCCGTGATGTCTACCTTACCAACACCATCAACAAGCTCGATTTCACGGGTCAGGTAATCCGCATAACGTTTCAGCTCTACATAGTCGTAATCGTCACCAGTGAGCATTAACATCACGCCATAAACGTCACCGAAATCATCAATGATCTGTAAAGACTGAACACCTTGAGGCAATGATGGTCGTAAATCATTAATTTTACGGCGCATTTCATCCCAAATTTGCGGCAGTTCATCAGGACCATAGTCCATTTCCATGCTCACCGTTATTTGAGACATACCATTAGAAGACGTAGAGGTAATTTTGTCGATATAAGGGAGTTTTCGAATCTCTTTTTCTAGAGGATACGTCAGCTCTTCTTCAACTTCTTTTGACGTCGCGCCAGGGTATGTTGAGATGATCATGGCATCTTTGATCGTAAATGCCGGGTCTTCTAATCGTCCAAGCTCCAAAAATGACGTTAAACCACCAACAGCAAGGATAATAATGAACAACCAGCTGATGACTTTGTTTTTTATTGAATACTCAGCAATGTTCATTATTGGTTATTCTCCACAACATCCACATGTTTACCTTCGCGTAATTTACGCAGATTTGAATTAATCAGAATATCGCCCTGGCTAACACCTGACGACACAATGGCTCCATTGCCATTCACTTGAGAAATCATGACAGGCACCCGTGTGACAATGTCACCTTCTTTTTTCCACACAAAGAACTCATTCCCTTCACTGCCTGCTTGAAGCGCCGTGACAGGCACACTGTAACCATCAATAGAGGTAATGCCCGCCTTCACCATATCGACCAAAACGCTTACGCTGGTTCCCGGTAATATCTCTGTTTTTGGCTGTGGCATCGTCAAGTACATTTCGTAGGTTTGAGTTTCAGCGTTGGGTTCACTTGTGTGCTCTAAATAGTCCAAAGCAAATCTGCCATCGATGCCGGAAAAGGTTGCTCTAGGCTTGTAGCTCATGCTGTCTGAGTTTGGGTCTACCATCGCTAAAACATTGTCGGAAAGCTCAATACGCACGTAAACCAAATCGTTTTGGTATAGGTTTAACACGGGTTCACCAATTGCCACACGCTCAAAACGTTCTTTGAAAACATCAGATACTTTACCGGCGAACGGGGCGAATAAACGGGTGTAATTCAATTGATTGGTCGCGTTATAGAAAGTAGCCTCAGCTAGCTCTTTATTGGCTGTTAGCTCATCAAGTTCCGCTTTTGAAATCATTTGACGTGCATGCAAGTCTTCACCGCGTTTAAGCTGACGAATTGCAAGTGTGTATTGTGCTTCTGCGTCATTCACGGCTTGCTTCTCTTTGCTATCATCTAGCTTTGCGATCATTTGCCCCTGCTTCACAACGTCACCCGCTTTAACCAATACGTGCTGAACTTCCCCAGCGCGGCGAAATGCCATTGGCGTTTGTTCTGCAGGCACTACTATGCCTTTGAACGCGCGATGTTGACTTTGTACTGGTGCATCCACCGAGATAGTCGACACAAAAAGTGGCTGCTCGACGATAGCTTGGTTTTCATTTTTGCACCCTGTTAAAACTGCAAGTGCAATCGCAGAGATCGTAAGTAGAGAACGTTTCATTAAATGCCTCCCTCACGAACCCAAGCTTTCACCACTTGTCCTTCAACCAGTCTCTCAACACCAGCAATAACAACGTAATCATTGTTATCAAGCCCGGCTTTCACACCACCTGCTGCGTCAAGTGAGACAGTGACTTTATTGACCTGCTGCGTGCTTCTGTCCATTACCCAAACTTCACCTTGCGTCCCATTTTTGTTGACCCAAGCAGACTGAGGTAACGTCATCGCGTCCGATACATGTTGTTTAGCCATGTGTACCTGCCCTGTCATACCTGTCAGCAAATTGCGATCTTCTGGCCGAGTGATGGTCACGATCGCCTCATAACTATTGGTATCGATGTTTGGCTGCGTCGAAATTTCTTTAAATTGCCCAGGGATACGTTTTCCTGGCTCGCTATCCATCGTCACCCACATATCGGAGTTTTGCAGTGACTCAAGTGATACAGATTCCGCATAACTTACTGGCAAGGTGAAAGATACATCCAACGTCGTGTTATCAATGAGATTCAAGATCTCCTGCTTCTCTGCTACTACTTGAAACGGGTTGACATAGGTATATGACACAATGCCATCAAACGGTGCGTGAATTTTGGTATAGCTCAAATCGGTTTTAGCTTGTTCGTAGTTCGCCAATGCCGCTTTATATTGAGTTTCTTTCTGATCGTACTCATCAGTACTAATGAGTTTTTTTCCGTAAAGGTTTTTCGCGCGGTCCCATTGTGTTTTCGCTAACGCGTACTGCGCTTGAGCGGCATCTAACGCAAGCTGAAGATCTTTAGGGTCTAACGTTGCGAGCACTTCACCTTTTTGGACTTTTTGACCCATGCGTACACGTAATTCATCAACCTCTCCACCAACCTGAAAAGAAAGCTGCGCGCGATGTGTTGCATCAATACGCGCTAAAAAGGCGTGCGAGTCTTCAAGTTCTAGGTCTTTCACCGCCAGTAATTTTACAGGTTTGATTAAAGGTTCAGACGGCTCAGAAATGGCTTTATTACACCCAGTTAGCATCCCAGAAAGACTTAATGTCACCACTGCGCCAACTAAAGTGCGCTTTAAATATTGTTTTCGCACCCGCTTTCTCCGTAGGTTTTATATATTACACAGCCGTGCAGTATAAGCAGAATTTGAAATTGATCAACATATTTTCCAGGTGGATAGCAAATTAATTAGTCAAAGCGTTCGGTTTCTGGTAAAAGTAAGCGCGTGATTAATATTCGGGAAAATTCGAACTATGAATGAAAGAAAGCAGGGGCGTAGAAGTGCTGAAGCAGCAGAACAAACTAAGTGTCTGATCCTTAAAGTGGCAGCAGATATGTTTTGTGAACTTGGTTACGAGCGTGTCTCGCTGCGCAATATCAGTGAAAAGGCTGGTGTTTCACATAGTTTGATCCGTCACCACTTCGGCAGCAAAGAGAAAATCTGGCAAGCGGTTAGCGATGCAATGGACGAGTTCATGCAGTGCTATATGGCTGAACTCATCAATGAAATGCCGGAGAACACACCTTCGAATAGAAAAATTTATCTGTTTATGGTTCGCATGCTAGCATTTGCTCTCGTCAATCCTCATCCAGTACAGATGATCGCCGATGCCATTCGACAAGGCGATGACGGTGCTCTGCTGCAGTATTTCTTAAAGTCAAAAGATGAGTTCGCTGCGATATTTACCGGAATTTTCGAGCAGTACAACAGCGAAAACCCTAATGCACAATTTGATCAGTGGGAATCAAAGTGGCAAATGTTGATCTTCGCACATGGTGCTGTCAGTCTCGCGCCAATGATGCAAGAAACATGGCCGGATATTGCAGATAATCGCGAAAAACTGCTGATCAAGCATTGGGAATTGTTTAATACCATTATGGCCTCTCAATTTGGGATCCCAAAAGAAGAGATGATTCATCCGGAAAAGCTTGAAGATATCGTTATTGATATGTGCTGTACTATTGATGAAGCAGTAAACTAAAAGTAAACAAGCGAAAAGAAGACATAAAAAATGCCGAGCTACAAAGCTCGGCATTTTTGTTTCAATTCGTTTTAACCACGGTAGTAGCGTTGTGGTACGAACGGCATTTTTTCAACTGTCATTGGTAGCATTTTACCACGCACTTCAGCGAACACTTCAGTACCAATCGCCGCCAAATCCGCACGAACATAACCCATTGAGACTGGCTTACCTGCATTCGGACCCGCCGTACCGCTGGTTACAACGCCAATTTTAACGCCGTCAGCATCAAACAGTTCAACACCTTCACGCACTGGCGCTTTGGTTTGACCTACTAGACCCACACGCTTACGCGCCACATCTTTAGTCTCAATCTGCTTAAGAATAATGTCTGCGCCAGGGAAACCACCTTCACGTTCACCACCAATACGACGAACTTTTTGGATACCCCATAGCAAGCTCGCTTCAACAGGTGTTGTTGTTGTGTCTAGGTCATGACCGTATAGACAAAGGCCACACTCAAGACGAAGCGAATCACGAGCACCAAGGCCAATCCATTCAACTTCATCTTCAGCAGTCAGTTTACGTGCTAGCTCTTCCGCTTTGTCAGCAGGAACCGAGATTTCGTAACCGTCTTCGCCTGTATAACCACTACGAGAAACAATGCACTCGGCGCCTAAAATATCGACTTTACGAATATCCATGAACAGCATTTCAGAAACTTCTGGTGCAAAACGCGCCAATACAGCCGCCGCTTTAGGGCCTTGGATTGCAAGTAGAGCTCGGTCTTCGATAATTTCTAGCTCAACACCAGATGGTAAATGCGCTTGTAGGTGTGCGATATCTTGCGCTTTACATGCTGCGTTCACAACCACAAACAGATGATCGCCTAGGTTAGCCACCATCAAGTCGTCCATGATGCCGCCCTCTTCATTAGTGAAAAAAGCGTAACGCTGTTTACCAGACTCAAGATCCACAATATCCACTGGAACTAATGTTTCTAGGAACGCAGCTGCACCGTCACCAATTAGGCGAAGCTGTCCCATGTGAGAAACGTCAAACAGACCTGCCGCATCACGAGTATGTAAGTGTTCCTTCTTTACGCCTAGAGGATACTGAACAGGCATATCGTAACCCGCGAACGGGACCATTTTGGCACCAACTTCAACGTGAAGTGCGTGTAGTGGTGTTTTCAGTAGTTCTTGAGTCATTTTCGTCTCCATTTAGATAGACCCGAGAATGCTATCGGCATTCGATGTGTTTCCAATAATAAACATGGCTCATTCTATTTTGCACGAACAAGACGTAGATCGACTTGCAAAAGTGTGACTCTTAACATTTTAATCACAACAAATCGTACAAAAAAAGCGCTTTAATGAGCAAGTTCTCATCAAAAAAGCGCCTTTTCATCATAACGACCACCAACAGCAATCGTTTGCTTTCACTATAGGAAATTTACAAGTATTTATCACTATTTGGCTGTCACCCACAAAATGAGCGCATCTTCCTCGCTAACACTGGTCAACATATGTCCCATATTTGCATCGTAATAAACGCTGTCTCCCTCGCTTAAAACAACAGGTTCGTAAAACTCAGAATAGAACATGACCTCACCAGATAAGATAAGCAGAAATTCTTCGCCATCATGACGAACCCAGTCTTTATATTCATCAAAACTACGAGCTCGAATTTGGCTCTTAAACGGCATCATTTTCTTATTGGAAAGTTGTGTCGCGAGCAGTTCATGTTCATAAGTTTGTGTTGGGTGTGGTTTACCTTCATTCTTCTTGGTAACATCCCTACGCCCTGTCGCTACCTTTTTTCTAGGTGGCTCAAATAGTTGTGGCATGTCAATTTGTAAGCCAAGTGCCAATTTTTGCATCGCTTGAAACGTCGGGGAGATCTGCTCATTTTCTATTTTGCTCAGTGTAGATCGAGCAAGCCCGGTTCGCTGACTGGCCTCTTCTAATGTGATACCGAGTTTCGAGCGGATATCCTTAATACGCTGGCCCAGTTTTAACGGCTCGATATTTTGGTCATGTTGCTCTTTTGCCAACGTCATCGATGGGTATTCATCGTAAATACTTTCTGCCATAAATCCCTCTATAGATATCCATATTTTTTGTCTTACTCGCATTGTGCATGAAGCACATAGTGGATAGAAGTCCACCAAGTGAATTAAACCGTGCTCTTGTTAACAAATTTTGAAATCTTGTTTCCTATAGGAAATTTTTGGTTGATTGTTCCCGTCACAGGCGCTATGTTACCAACTTGTTAGATGTAGAGATGCATATTTCCGTAAGAGATTGGTAAAGGAAACACGCAATCCAACGGAGTTTTTGCCCAAATTTAGGGCCGGATGTTCACTCTGTTCTGCTACGCAGTTCAGCTGTTTTTGAGGACAAATGAACCACAACCGCAAATCATAACTCATCTATTGCGGGTTCATTTTCAGATTTGGAAGGTCAACTACCATGAATAAGAGTTACCCTAACCACAGCTTGGAAAACTTTTTCTCTACCAACCTCTCTGCGACAGATGATGCTGTCTTTGCTGGAATTCAAGCGGAATCCGCTCGCCAAAACGAACAAATCGAACTTATCGCTTCTGAGAACATTGTTTCTAAAGCGGTAATGCAAGCTCAAGGCACATGCCTAACAAACAAATACGCTGAAGGCTACCCAGGTCGTCGTTACTATGGTGGTTGTGAGCACGTAGATACAGTGGAAGCCATTGCTATCGAACGCGCAAAAAAACTTTTCAATTGTGAATACGCAAACGTTCAACCACACTCAGGCGCACAAGCAAACGGCGCAGTAAAACTAGCACTGCTTCAACCTGGTGACACCATTCTTGGTATGTCTTTAGACGCAGGTGGTCACCTGACGCACGGTGCACGCCCTGCACTTTCTGGTAAATGGTTTAATGCAGTTCAATACGGTGTTGATCGCGAAACACTGGAAATCAACTACGAAGATGTTCGTGAGCTAGCACTTGAGCACCAACCTAAAATGATCATCGCAGGTGGTAGCGCTATTCCACGTACTATCGACTTTGCAAAATTCCGTGAAATCGCAGACGAAGTAAATGCAATTCTTATGGTCGACATGGCACACATCGCCGGTCTTATCGCAACAGGCGCGCACCCTAGCCCACTGCCACACGCACACGTTGTTACGACTACAACACACAAAACATTGCGTGGCCCTCGCGGCGGTATGATTCTTACTAACCACGAAGACATCATTAAGAAAATCAACTCAGCCGTATTCCCTGGCCTACAAGGTGGCCCACTGATGCACGTTATCGCAGCCAAAGCGGTCGCATTTGGTGAAGCGCTTGGCCCTGAATTTAAAACTTATATTGATTCGGTGATCAATAACGCAAAAGTCCTAGCGGAAGTATTGCAAACTCGCGGTTGCGACATCGTAACTGGTGGCACAGACACGCACCTAATGCTGGTTGACCTTCGTCCGAAAGGGTTGAAAGGCAATAAAGCAGAAGAAGCTCTAGAGCGTGCTGGGATCACATGTAACAAAAATGGCATCCCATTCGATACAGAGAAGCCTATGATTACATCGGGCATCCGTTTAGGAACGCCTGCGGGTACAAGCCGCGGCTTTGGCGCTGAAGAATTCAAACTCATCGGTAATTGGATTGGTGACGTACTGGACGGTTTAGTGAACAACCCTGAAGGTGACGCAGAAGTTGAAAAACGCGTTCGCAAAGAAGTAAAAGAACTTTGCAGTCGCTTTCCTCTATACCAGTAAACGATTTTTTTAAAATCATAATAATTCCTGACAAGTTATTCGGAGATTAAGCAATGGACAAAACACTGAAGTTTGCAGATAGCCACGAGTGGGTACGTGACAACGGTGACGGCACAGTAACAATTGGTATTTCTGAGCATGCACAAGAAATGCTAGGTGACGTGGTATTCGTTGACCTACCAGACGTAGAAGACGAAGTTGAAGCAGGTGAAAGCTTCTCTCTCGTTGAATCTGTAAAAGCAGCGTCAGACATCTACGCACCAATCACTGGTGAAATCGTAGAAATCAATGAAGAACTAGAAGACAGCCCAGAGCTAATTAACGAAGAGCCGTACGAAGGTGGCTGGATCGTAAAAGTGAAGATGTCTGATGTATCTGAACTAGATAACCTGAAAGACGCAGACGAATACCTAAACTCTATCGAAGAAGAGTAATTAGGATGTGACGAAAGCTGTTCCCTAGCCTGTTTAGAGAACAGCTTTTTTTCTAGGTTCGGACGTATAATTTAATTTATCAGTAACGCAAATCCGTTACCCGAACCAAGGAGTAGGTAAAGGACAATGACTGAATTACTTCAAAGCCTCAGCACACAAAACGAGTTCGTTGCTCGCCACAATGGACCAAACAAATCTGACCAACAGAAAATGTTGGAAGCGATCAACGCAGTTAGCCTAGATTCGCTTATCGACGAAACCGTACCAGCACAAATTCGCCTAGAGCAACCAATGAGCTTGGCAGAAGCGAAAAGCGAAGCAGACATGCTGGCAGCAATGCGTAAGTTCGCCGATCAGAACCAAGTTAAACGTACATTCATTGGTCAGGGTTACTACAACACCTTCACGCCGAACGTGATTCTACGCAACGTGATGGAAAACCCGGGCTGGTACACTGCTTACACCCCTTACCAACCAGAAATCTCACAAGGTCGTTTAGAAGCACTTCTAAACTACCAACAAATGGTGATGGATCTTACTGGTATGGAAATCGCGAACGCGTCATTGCTCGATGAAGCAACGGCAGCAGCAGAAGCGATGACACTTTGTAAGCGTGCGGGTAAAAGCAAGAGCAACGTATTCTTCGTTGCTGACGACGTTCACCCACAAACCATCGAAGTGGTAAAAACTCGTGCGAAATTCATCGGCTTTGAAGTCTTGGTTGGTTCTTTAGAATCACTACCAGAGCAAGACGTGTTCGGCGCACTAGTTCAATACCCAAGTACAACAGGTGAAGTTCGTGACCTAACGGACATCATCGCTAAAGCGCAAGCAAACAAAACACTAGTGACTGTAGCAACGGACCTTCTTGCTTCTACCCTACTTAAACCTGCTGGTGAAATGGGCGCAGACGTAGCAATCGGTTCAGCACAACGTTTTGGCGTGCCGATGGGTTACGGCGGTCCACACGCTGCCTTCATGGCAACACGTGACAAGCACAAGCGTACTATGCCAGGTCGTGTTATCGGTGTTTCTATCGATACTAACGGCAACCAAGCACTGCGCATGGCAATGCAAACGCGTGAACAGCACATCCGTCGTGAAAAAGCGACATCAAACATCTGTACTGCTCAAGCACTGCTAGCGAACATGGCGTCTTTCTACGCGGTTTACCACGGCGCAGAAGGTCTACGCACGATTGCTCGTCGTACGCACCACATGACAGCCATCCTAGCCGCTGGCCTAACTAAAGGCGGCTTCGAGCTTGCTCACAACAGCTTCTTCGACACCATCACTATCAACACAGGTGCACAGACTGAAGACCTATACGCGAAAGCACTAGCCGCAGACATCAACCTACGTAAGTTGGGTACTCAGCTAGGTGTGAGCTTCGACGAAACCACAACCGTGGCAGATGTAGAAGCCCTATTCGCAGTATTCGGTGTGAAAGAAGAAGTCGCAGCACTATCAACTGAAATCGCAGGCAACGAGTTTGCAGCCATTCCAGAAGCATTGCGCCGCACAACAGAATATCTAACACACCCTGTGTTTAACACGCACCACAGCGAAACACAGATGATGCGTTACCTAAAACAGCTAGAGAACAAAGACTTCTCACTCACGCACGGCATGATCCCACTGGGCAGCTGTACGATGAAGCTGAACGCAGCAGCAGAGATGATCCCAGTTACTTGGCCTGAGTTTGGTTCGATCCACCCGTTCGCACCAGCAGAACAAGCAGCTGGTTACGCAGCACTCGCAAAAGACCTTAAAGAAAAGCTATGTGAAATCACTGGCTATGACGCATTCTCACTACAACCAAACTCTGGTGCATCGGGTGAGTACGCAGGCCTTATCGCGATTCAACGCTACCACGAAAGCCGTGGCGAAGGTCACCGCAACGTATGTTTGATCCCAAGCTCTGCGCACGGTACTAACCCTGCGACAGCATCTATGGTGTCAATGAAAGTGGTTGTGGTTAAGTGTGATGAAGAAGGCAACATCGACATCGACGACCTAGCAGCGAAAATCGAGAAACACAAAGACAACCTATCAAGCATTATGATCACTTACCCTTCTACGCACGGCGTTTACGAAGAGAAAGTGAAAGAAGTGTGTGAAATGGTTCATGCCGCTGGTGGTCAGGTTTACCTAGACGGCGCTAACATGAACGCGCAGGTTGGTCTAACATCACCAGGCTTCATCGGTTCAGACGTTTCTCACCTAAACCTACACAAAACCTTCTGCATCCCGCACGGTGGTGGCGGTCCGGGTATGGGTCCTATCGGTGTGAAATCTCACCTAGCTCCTTTCTTACCAGGGCATATTGAAGACGGTGTAGAAGGCGCAGATTTCGCAGTATCAGCAGCAGATATGGGTAGCGCTTCTATCCTGCCTATCTCTTGGGCTTACATCGCAATGATGGGCGAAGCTGGCCTAACAGATGCTACAAAAGTAGCAATTCTGAACGCAAACTACGTGATGGAAACACTTCGCCAACACTACCCTGTTCTTTACCGTGGCAAAAATGGCCGCGTAGCGCACGAATGTATTATCGACATTCGTCCGCTGAAAGAAGAAACAGGTATCAGCGAAGAAGACATCGCGAAGCGTCTAATGGACTACGGTTTCCACGCACCAACTATGTCGTTCCCTGTAGCGGGCACGCTAATGGTTGAGCCAACGGAATCGGAAGATCTAGAAGAGCTAGACCGCTTCTGTGATGCGATGATCGCTATCCGCGAAGAAATGGAGAAAGTGAAAAACGGTGAATGGCCACTGGATAACAACCCACTTGTTAACGCGCCACACACACAAGTTGATCTTTCAGCTGAAGATTGGGACCGCCCTTACTCTCGCGAGATTGGCTGCTTCCCGTCTAAAGCGACCAAATCTTGGAAGTACTGGCCAACGGTAAATCGCGTAGATAACGTATACGGTGACCGTAACCTAATCTGTTCATGCCCAAGCATCGATAACTACGAAGATTAATTTTTGTAGAATCTAAATAAACAAAGGCGAACCGATTGGTTCGCCTTTGTTTTTGGTGTGCCGCCGTAACATTTGTTGATACATCGAGAAGGAATGATGGCTAGTTATTGTTTGCACAAAAGTGATTTAGAAATACAGTGACTTCTGAGAACCTTTGAATTAGCACTAATATCTCAGAGCCTTAAAAGCTTGTTGGAAACTCCTCATGAACACTATGTTATGCAGGTGCTGTGTAGTTTCTCAGTTCAGTTGCAGTAAGTCCCACTTATTACCATAGAGATCTTGGAACACCACCACTGTCCCGTATTCTTCCACACGAGGCTCTTCATTAAATACAACACCATTTTTCTTCATCAACTCGTAGTCACGCCAAAAATCATTAGTTTGCAGAAACAGGAAAACACGACCACCTGTTTGATTTCCTACTGCATGCGTTTGCTCCGGTGTACTCGCTTGAGCTAAAAGTAGGTTTGTACCATTGGAGTTTGGAGGAGAAACTTGAACCCAGCGTTTACCACCACCTAGGTTGGTATCTTCAACCAGAGTGAATTGAAGTTTTTGAGTATAGAATTCGATAGCATCGTCGTAATTTTCAACGACTAGAGCAATGTTTCCGATTTGCTGCTGAACAGTTTTGGCCATGATGATTTCCGCTGTGTCAAAACGCTAATTGTACTCTATTTTGAGACTTTTCTAGAAAGCACATAACGCCTTGCAAATGTGTAAGGCACACAATACGAATGCTTACGCACGGCGCCTTTGTCACTAGAACCGACAAACAATATAGCTGCCACCAGTGTCGAATCTTGATTGAGCAACTTATTAAAGCCTTAGCTATAACTCAAGAGCAAATCTCTAACCTAATAAAGAAGGCTGCTCGTATACCACGGTATTATAGTTCTTCTAGTTTTCCCTTAGCTAAATCTTCTTGTTGCTTAAGGAACATGAAGAAGTTTGCCTCACTGATAAACGGGTTACCGCTTGTGCCGAGCTTCTTCCTATTTTCAAAAAGGAAATTTTTATGTGGATGGTTCGAAAGGTTAACGTTCACAATAGGTGCCTGTAGTGAAATTTTTCTAATTTTCTCCATGCTAGTCAGGAACTGGCCAATAACTTCTGGATCATTGCTACTTACGCTATGCCCACCAACGATAAAAGCACGATATTGTTCGCCATTATCTTCAACAGTGAAGTCTAAGGAATAATCACCTTCCGTGTGGCCAGGTGTGAGATAGAACTTAAACTCATGTCCACCAATAGCCATAGAGCTATCGCTTTTTATCTCTATGTCTAAGTTTGGAGGAAGGAACTTGTTCTCACCTTCGCTTTTGTTTGATTGCTGTATAGATAGTTCATGAGCGCTTTTGGTCATCACGACTTTGGAACCATACTTCTCTTGAAGTAACTGGGCGCCTCCAACGTGGTCAGAATGCCCATGAGTTACCAATATGTGCGTTATTGGCTTATCTTTTAGCCCTAGCTTCTCTAGGTTGATAGGTATCCACTCAGAGTAAGGGAAGTCAAGCGTATCAATGATAACGAGTCCGTCGTCTGTAGCAATGGCATATGATGAGACCCACTTGTCTCCTACATAATAGACATTATCAAACATCTGAAATGGTTCTACATAACCGTTCTTATCATTCATTGCTGGAACATATTGACTTAAGGAAGCAAAAGACGAAGCACTGAAAAGTAAACCTACAATAATTTTTTTCACGAAATCGCACACAAATATATCCTTAATAATTTCTTATAGAACTTCGCGGATGAGAAAGCTCTAAACGATTTTCAGAGGCAAATACAACTGCAAATACTTTCTACTTAGCTTGAGTTTTAGCTGACCGAATCACTTGTAAACTCGAATCCCATTAACTGCCTATGTATTCATGATTCTTTTAGAGGTTAAATAAATGAACTCAATTGAAGCAGAGTCATGAAGCTTCAATTGAGGTTACCGGCACAGCACAATGTGATAAACCTCTTTCAAGCAAACATTTGAATGCGATTTTTCCAATTTAAGACATGTTCAATAAATGCATCAACTCTTGCAGGCCTTTTATCGCGGTCTCGATACATAATGAATACTTCTTTACCCGAGCATTGCCATTCTGGCAACAAAGGCAGCAGGTTATGTTGATCATGATTTAGCTCATGAAAGTAATAGGTTGGAATCCACGCAATTCCTAAACCATGGATGACGGCGTCTCTAACTAGCAGTACATCATTTGAAGTGAATTGAAACTTTAGCGGATGATCAAATGTTTCATTGGTGATTTGATTAACTAATTTCCATTGGCAGTCGTTGTTTACCGTAATTAGGCGATGATGAACAAGTTGTTCTGGATGGGTAATCGGTTGGTGTTGTTCTAAATAGCTTCGTGATGCACAAAGCGCAAATGGAATCGACCATAATTTCTGAGCAATCCAGTCTTGTTCAATAAGATCACCAAGACGAAAACTAACATCGACACGGTTAGATACAAGATTGATTTTTTCATTCTGTACATCTAAATCGATACATATCTTCGGATGTTGCTCTGCAAATTCATAAACGCACCGCTTTAACCACATCTGTGTCATGTTAATTGGCGCTGATATTTTGATCGTTCCGCTTAAAGACTGACGCTCAGTCGCAATTCTCGATGTCACATTACTTAAGCTAAGAAGTAACGGCTCACAGAGTTGATAATATTTTTCGCCATCAGTTGTTAACGCAAAGTGGTGTGCACTGCGGTTAAATAGTCTGCAATTTAAGTTTGTTTCCAGCCTTTTTAACTTCCGGCTTAGCGTGGCTAACGGGACATTAAGACGCTCAGATGCTTGTGTTAGGCTTTGATAGCGAGCAACAGAAACGAATAACAAAAGGTCATCCAAAGAGTGACGTTCCATATTTGGGATTAACCCTCTTAAATTTGGCTATTAAAAATCAAATATGAAATATATAGCATTATCGCGTCAAGTTAATTTTTATCAGGAAGATCTATGTCTAAGCATTTATCAATTTGGTGCGGTGTTGTTGTCGCTATCTTTTTTTGGTCTAGTAACTTTAACGTAATAAAGGCTATTAATAGCGATGTCTCTCCTTTGGATTCAGCGACGTTACGATTTTCCGTTGCAGCTTTAATACTCTTACTGATAAGAGGTACTAAACGCTCTCCATATGGAGCCAAACTCACACGAAAAAGTATGTTGTCGTTGTTTGTTATAGCAACCGTGGGTGTAACTATCCAAAACTTCTCTATTTTCTCTGCAATGAGATTTACTACCCCAGTTAACGCAGCGGTTGTTCAGGCAAACCTACCACTTGTCACTATCTTGTTGTCGGGCTTTATTCTCAAGACTTCCATTTCGGTTAAAACTATTTTAGGTGCACTAATCAGTTTTTGTGGAGTGGTAATCGTCATTACAGGGGGAAATATTCATTCTATTAGCAGCAATAGTAATATTGGTGATCTATACATGTTATTTGCTTTAATTAGTGGGTGTTTATACACAATTCTAGCGAAGCGTTTAACATCTCATATCCCAGTAACTCAGCAGTTACGTTGGGTGTTAAGTATTGGTGCCATTCAAATGGTCGCTATAGCGATGTACCACGGCGACTTTAGCCGTAGCTTAAATGCCATAACATTTAAAGACCTAGCATTAATAGCTTACATGAGCCTGTTTGGAACTTTGATTGCTTATTACTTTTGGATGAAAGGCGCTATCGTTCTTGGTCCAGATAAGATGTCTCCATTATTTAATATTATGCCGGTATTCACTCTACTGATTTCGTTCATTTCTGGTGAGCAGGCTCAATGGGAAAATGTTTTAGGCGTCTTTATCGTTGCGGCTGGTGTGTATATAGGTAACTCAGCACCTTTTGCTCGTTTACGGAAGGTGGTGGAGTAAAAATAGACGCCAACCTTAAGTCCATTATTTAGAGCAATACTTTGTTAATTGGCATAAGTTTTCTTGGTTTCCAATAGGTACACTTTTCGCTTTCGTCGTTCACTCTTTTATCTAACTTTATTGAGTACATGTCGAAAATCTTCAATCTTTTGCTAAGAGCGTTTTTTACTATGTAAAAAACAGAGGAGAATGACCATGAAGAAACGACTCAACTATATTGAAGTAGCGCCAAAAGCAATAGAAATCCTATACGCTCAGGAAGCTTACTTCCATGAACAATTTAGCCAATCAGAAACCATGAACATGATCATATGGGAACTGGTTAAGTTACGCATATCGCAAATCAATCAATGTGCATTTTGTATCGACATGCATAGTAAAGATGCGCTTCAGTTAGGTGAAAAGCCGGAACGCATATGGGGGCTTAGTGCATGGAAAGATATGCCATTCTACAGCGATGCAGAACACGTTGCACTAGGCTGGGCTGAACTACTAACTGCTGGCCTACCAGTAGATGATGATACCTATCAGCTGACCTTGAATACCTTTGGAGAAGAAGCTATGGTCAACCTAACAATTGCGATCAACGCGATCAATAGTTGGAACCGAATAGTTAAGGCATTTAAGCCAAAGGTTGGAGTCTATAAACCTCGATAATTCTATTTGACGGTTCTTACTTGTAAGCCACTGCTTATACCTCAACTTAATAGGATGAAAATTACATGTGTATCACTTTCTCATTTAAGTTGAGGTTAAATAGGATGATTCATTTGAACTTAGAATTTGATATTTTAAAACCTCAAAAGGCTTTAGCTGGCTATGTTCAAGCCATTTGGTCAGCATCCGTCAAACCTGATACGACGCAAACCGTACGTAAACAATTACTCAGTGATGCTGGTACAGGTGTGGTATTCATTTTACAGAATGAAGTACAAATAGATGGTGAGTGGCAGACGCCGGGGGTTGTCCTACTGCCTATAAGCATTCTGGCACATCAGGTCTGCCTACCGCCAGGCGCGGTGATGACTGGCGTACGCTTTCATCCTGCTGTTGGTTATCAACTATTTGGTAAACGTCTAGAACAGCTATTGCGGATTCAAGACGACCACCCTTTGGCTTCTTCTGCACTAGCAACATTTGAGTCTCTGCAAACAGCTCGTTCGCCATATGCAAGGATTTCTACGTTATATCGCTGGGTTCAAACACTGATTGAGGAATGTGAACCGCAGTATGTCGGCCACATTATTGACCAACCTACAGGGACCATCAGTCAGCGCCAGAGAGAGCGCAATTTTCAGAAATGGTTGGGGATTACTCCTAAACATTACCAACGCATTAAACGAGTTAAGCACACTTTAGAGCAACTCCGAGCGCAACCCGATCTTACTTTATCGGAGTTGGCGCTAGAGCAAGGTTTTTCCGATCAAGCACACATGACTAGAGAGTGTAAGCAGATTGCGCGCATGACACCGAAGCAGTATGTCCGAAAGAGAAACCTCTAAACCTTATTAGCTTTCTACATCAAACCCAATTGATTCAGAATCGACCATATACTTGTTACAATGTTCGATCATATATCACCTACTTTTTCGATCGCTCATTCCAGCTTGATGTGAGTTGGTTAGCTCGCTTTTGATGCCGCGTGCCGCTCTACCATAAACGCGATCGCTTCTTCATTTAAGCAAGATTTGCTGATGTATTGGCGTTGTTTACCAAGGTGAAGGATAAAGCCCAAGTCAGTTTGTTCGAATTGGTCGATATCATTGATAGCTAGGTAGAGTTGGTAATCATGCTGTTCAACACGGCCACAGTATTCAGTGCCTCGGTCAGTCAAATTCTCGGTATTAGCATAGGTCGAGCTCCAACGTTGAAGTATTCTCTCTGGGTGCTTTTCTAAGGTTGTTAGGACTTTTCTTACTGGCTCTAGTCAACTAAAGCTTGTACTTGCCTATCTGTCATCGGACTCTCAGCATCCTTTAACACCGCCCAACGAAGAGCTTTTTGCATGTCATTGTTTTTCGAGCGTCATCAACAGCCAGTGTAATAACTGCACAATATGGAACCAGTCGAGAGTAACATTCGCTTTCGGAAGCTCATCTTTGACACCACTCCAACCTGCCCAGGCACATCGATGAGCTTTATAGTGAACTCGAGGTATTTTCGCTGTGATATAGCAATGGTGCTGAAAAAGTTGAGATGGCGCCATGTTTTATCGGTTATAAAAAAACAACCATTTTCGCGGTAGCTATTGTTAACTGGTCTTCATGATAAGAATTCAGAATGAGACAATGAGTATGCAAGCTTACGAAATGGACGTGGATAGGTACTTTAACGAATAGCTCGGTATTTTTTTGCCAGAGGGAGTCTACTTATGTTTACCCCATGAAAGTAATAGACATGTCATTTACATTATTTTTTAAAGTATGCCTAGATATAAGCTTTGACATGACTTATTTTTGAGAATTGGGGCGGTCCTAGGCTAGCACTTGAGAGCATTAGGACATAGTATCGTCTCACGCGTGGATATGGGTTGACCTATGTACAATATTGGTAAACAAATGACTAAAATACTGGTTTCCCTTATGAGTGCCACAATATTATTGCTCTCAACAGGTTGTAACGCAGATATGTTTAATTTCTTCAAATTAAAAAAGTTTCAATACATACTTAGCTCAGAGATCACTGGTCGCTTATACTTAGACGGGAAAGCGTTTACTAGCGAGGTAGTTTATCTACACACGGCTTTTTCTAAAAACCGTTATATCACCGAGACAATTACGTCAGAAAATGGTTATTTTCATTTCCAACCTACATATCACTATCAGACGTTTAAAGAACCTGCCCTTCATGAATCCTCTAGCTACATTGGTATTTACATTTTTGTAGATGGCAAAAAATACTACTTACTAGAGGCTCGTTTTTCTGACGTGAAACCCTATGAATTTATTTCAGATAATCTTCTTGATTTAAGTTGTGAGATTAATTCGGACGAATATCGTTACTTTTTTAAAAATAAATTTGTTGAGAATGGCCTCGATCTTGAAATTATTAGTAGGTGTGATTTGAAAGGATTTTCTGAAAAAATATTACTAAATAAGGACACGTAATGGCAAAGTTAACACCAAAAATGGCTTCAGAAATAGCGGATATTCCTTACAAAGCTTATGAAAATAATGGCCGTTTTATCATGCCGGGCAAAAACAGTTTTTCAAATCACTTTTCTTTTTCTGAAGATGATGTATTTGATGGTTTTACAGGCGGTGTAGCGGGTTTATCCAATGTACCGGTATTGCGTAAAGTTATCCCTGGCTTGATGAGAACTTCAGAGGCGTTTGCAGTGGTTGGCACTGGTAAAGGTTCTACATTTGAGAATGAAATTGTCATTTCAATTCGAGGAACACAAAATGCTAATGACTGGATCACAAATGCGAATATAGGGGTGAAAGGATCACCAAACGGTTCGCCCGCTCATGCTGGTTTCAACAATTGTTTTCAAAGTCTTAGCCCCAAGTTGAAGCAGTATATTATGCAGATGAATCCTAAACCAAAACGTATACATTGCGTTGGGCACAGCTTAGGTGGAGCACTCGCATCACTTTGCGCTGATTGGGTGCGTAATGAGATGAAGGTCAGAACCACCTTATACACCTTTGGCGCTCCTAGAGTTGGTCTGGAAGCATACGCACGCTCATCGGAAAAGCTAAACGATGGTGTTTATCGATGTACGCATGGTGCTGATCCTGTACCCAAAATACCGCTTTGGCCATTTATTCATGCTCCAATCTCAACAGGCGAGTACCGCTTGGACTCTGGCACTGGGTTAAGCATATCAGCCCATTTGATGGCAAGAAACAAAAATCCGGGTTACTTAAACACTGCTTCCTCGGATTCTTGGGGAGCGTTGAAGAGGAAATCGAATGACCACTTATTTACCCCTATCCGTCTAAAGTATGAGCAACGAAATCAAGCTTCTTTTTCGGAGTATTGGGCCGATAGAATACAGGGCGCACTTATCACCTATTTGAAAGATGTGGCTCTTTTGTCAACGGTAACGATTCAAGCAGGCGTGATTGCTGGCTTGACCTTTTATGATTGGCTTTCAAGAAAGCTAGAAGCCGTTGCTAAATCATCTAAGCGCAATGAAGAGCAACTAAAAGGCTTATTAGGCCATATGCTTGTTTTTGCCGGTCACTATGGGACCATCGTTGAGGATCTATCCGCCCGATTCATTAGATGGGTTTTCGAAAGAACCATTGGACGACTAGTCAGAGTATCTAAACAAGCGATATCGTTGCTAAGTTAACCTAACCATTGCAATGGCATAGTAACGTGAATGCTTAGTTAGAGGTGAACTCGTCACCTCATAAGTTAACTGGTGACATTGACATAACGCCGCTAAATGGGATTCTTATTAAGCACTTTTTAGATGAAACTTTCTAACCAAATCGGGTCGCGATTTATCAAAACGAATTTGAAAATAATGAATTTTTCACTATTTTCAAATTCGTGATTAGGAGCCAAAATGTAGGTTTACAGTTTCAACTGTTTTTGGATTTCTGTTGGAAAAGTAACTTAAACAATTGACATTAAATAGATTTAATGGGAAATGGCTCTTACAAAACCCGAACTGCGCCCCCTTCCAAGCTGATGATGATGTAGGTTCGATTCTCGCTGTACACTCCATTCTCATAGGCTACTTTACCTAAAGCTTCGAACGCCTCCCATGGGGCTCGAATCGCAATTCCATGGATAGCCCCCTCAAATCGAATAAGTTTCTTCCGCATAGAAGTTACCTTTAGACGCATAAGTCCAACACTGGCCACATGAACTTTATTAGGGAAAACCCAACAAACTAACGAATGTCAAACCTTTGCCGAACATAGTAATCGAGCAAAAATGCTCTAGAAGTTGGCGTCATCACTGTAGGCTCACAATAAACTATCTCATTGTCACTTTTTTGGTTCAGTTTACACACTAACTCCGCAGCACACTTAAGGAGTCCATATACTGGAAAGACGCAACCAGAAACACCGAGTGTAGTGGTTCAGATTTTGAGCCTGAATCAGAGCTACCCCATAAGCATCAAACCCTAAGATCAAAAAAGCAAACCCACGGACTCGCTTTTTTTGTTAGCTCTGTGCCGTCCTAAATAAGGTTGACACTTTCCACCCCCCAAAATTGGAGAGTGTTATGAAATCAACAACTAAAAGAAC